>NZ_JBNMHC010000114.1:0-6418 GCF_050872565.1 Butyricicoccus sp.
CGTCCAACATTCGTTCGCATGGAAATCACCGCCGCAAGATTTTGTAAGGCGCTCTGCATCGGGTCATACAGACGGGAAGCAACAAGCAAA
This sequence comes from Butyricicoccus sp., assembly GCF_050872565.1. GTDB lineage: Bacteria > Bacillota > Clostridia > Oscillospirales > Butyricicoccaceae > Butyricicoccus_A. The sequence continues at coordinate 91 of NZ_JBNMHC010000114.1, forward strand.
AACATAAACAATGTCAATACACTGATCTCGCCATTTATCAGCAGCACAGCACCGGTGAGTGCAACCGACGCGATACCCAGCTTCAATACCATTCCGGCAGAGGTCACAAACACAGCATTGGTCAGTTCCGCAGTGATGGAATGCTTTTCCACATCACGAATCTTTTGAGATAGTCCAGTCAAATATGCCTGTTCCGCATTATTGGCCTTTAAATCACGGAGGGCTTCAATATATTTTTGAATGCCGTCGGCACATGTCATTTTTACCGACATTGTTTTTGCCTGTACACGATCCTGTACCTTATAACTTAGCAACACAATAAGAATAGACACTGGAATCACCCACAGTGCAGCTAATGCCATGCGCGGCTCAAAGAAAAACAGTCCAAGTGCAATCAGCACCGTAGAAAGGAGAGAACCAAAAAGTCCCGGAATGAAGTGTGAGCAGGTCTTTTCCAACACTTCGCAGTCCGCCATAATCGTGCTGGTCAAGTCGGCAAGATCTTTCTTTCCAAAAAAGGATAATGGAAGCTTACGAAGACGTTCTGCCAGTTGCAGGCGGCGTTTTCCGCTCTCTTCATACGTAGTAAAGTATGTGTTGTTGTATTGAAACCATGTGGTAATGAGAATCACAGCAAAGCATACCATACAGCCAACGACGTAAAAAGCGATTCGACTGCGCAATGCCGTACCATTCAGTATATCAGCAACGAGAAAATATAAAAGAGATACCGGAAGCATGAATGCAATATCTTGAAATGTGCAGGCAATCACACCTTTTATCAAGCCAACCGCGCCTTCACTGGAGCTGGCGGTTGCATGTTGAATCCGTTTTATCATAAGTTATCCCTCCTTTGCAACCTTCCATGCAACAGAAGCCTGATAATCCTGCCACATTTTTGCAAACAAACCATTTTTTCGGCGCAGCATATCCGGCTTACCGGATTCTGCAATTTTTCCATCTTCCACGACATAAATACAGTCGGCATCTGCAACCGTAGACAGACGATGTGCAATCATAATGACAGTCTTTCCCTTTGCGAGTTCGGCAAAAGCTTTCTGTACCTTGGCTTCATTGTCCGGGTCGGCAAAGGCTGTTGCTTCATCCAAGATCAAAATCGGTGCATGTTTCAGCATAGCGCGGGCAATAGCAATACGCTGCTGTTCTCCGCCGGAGAGATACGTTCCCTTGGTTCCGATAATCGTATGCACACCATTTGGGAGCTTTTCAATAATATCTGTGCACTGTGCAGCTTGCAACGCTGCCAGGACTTCCTGTTCAGATGCATTCGGCTTTCCCATTTTTACATTATCCAAAATAGAAGCCTTGACCAATTTGCTGTTCTGGAATACAAACGATACAGTATTCATCAACTCATCTTTAGAAATATCCTGGACATCTACACCGCCGATTTTAATGCTGCCGCTTTTTACATCGAAGAAACGGGAAATCAGACCCGCTAAAGTGGATTTGCCGCCACCGGATGCACCGACAAATGCAACTGTCTGTCCGGCCGAAATAGAGAGCGAAACATCACGAATGACATCTGTGGTTCCGTCATAGCTGAATCGAACATTCTCCAACTGCACGGATGCATCGGAAGGATGTGATGGGACAGTGTTTTCCGGCATCGGCTGTGCATTCAGCACACTGTCAACACGTTCGAGTGCATCAACAACAATCATGTTGTTTTCACTCATATACATGATTTTTGTCAAAGTCAGAGAAATGACCGGTGTGATAATAATATAAAACAACAGATTCAGTAGAAATTCTTGTGTTATGCCTCCTTTGGTAAGCACGATGGCACCAACAATCAAAAACGCAAATACGCCGTTGATCGCTGCGGTATACAGCATCATAGGAATGCGAAGCTCTTTGGTATAGGCAACAACCCATTTTTCATATTCATCAATCGTCCCTTTGAACTTTTTGAATGAGAAAACAGACTGTCCGAAGGTCTTGACCACTGGAATGCCACGCACATATTCCACAGCTTCATTGGACATGGCTGCCAGTGCGTTGCTATACTGCCGCATTTTTTCTGCCATGCGTTCTCCTGTCATTGTCGACATAATGACAAAAGCGAGTGCAACCGGAACAAGGCTGAGCAGACCCAGCCGCCAATCAAAGACCAACAACAGCACAAGCAGACCGACCGGTGTTGCAAACGCGGCATATTGATCGGGCAGCTGATGGGCAAGATACGTTTCTGTCGCACCAGTGCTGTCGTTGATGATCTTGCGCAGTTTGCCGCTGCCGAAGCTGTCAACAAAGCCGAGCGGCAGTTTCACCATATGCTCTACCGCTGCCAAACGCATATTCGTCGCGACACGAAACGCAGAAAGATGCGAGCACAACAGCGCAACAATGTAGATGAAAAACGAGGCAATGGCAAAAATGACAGCCATCCAACCGTAATGCGGCAGATTTTGCGCAGCAGCGTAGTCCGGCGCAACAGTGAGCACATCATTTAGAATCTTCCAGATATACCAAAACGGAATCAGTTCAACAATTGCGCTAATGGCAGACAATACCCAAGAAGCATAGGTAAAATAGCGATAGCCTCCGGCATAACCCATCAGTCTCGATAAATTGGATTGCTTTTTCAAGAAAAACACCTTCTTTTATTGTTTATCAGAAAGATTTTCGGAAGCAAACAACGCAATGACATCATGCATGGTCTGTTCGGTATAATCTGCCGAGATAGCAGCGGCATTCCAATACGCGTAATTTCCTTCAAACCAACTCTGTAAATCGTCAAGATTCTCAGCATAACGGAATTCCAAATGATACGTGGTTTCCATTGTGTCCGGCGTAAAGGCAAAATAGGTAAATTGACCAGCGTCTTTATCCTTACTCTGATAGAAGATGAAGTTGTTTTCGTTTTCCACATCGATTTTCTGATAGGTATGAGAGAATATCTCGTTTCCCTGCTCATCAAGACCGGTAATCGTGTCGCCGTTCATGACAAACTTCTTCACACCGCCGATAAAGTAGCAGTCGAAACGGGCGTTATTCGGGTCAGCTGCATACTGCTCTGCGACATCTGCGCCGTACGACTCTGCGGTGCACATGCTGAGCAGCTTATCCGTTGCGGAGGCAGCATTTTCTTCTCCGACTAACGGCGCGGCAGCGTCCAGCCACAGCTGACGGTATTCTTCTTTGGACATTTCAGGGAACAATTCGATATACGTCCCGCTAATTTGGGATAGATAATCTGAGGAATCGGAATTTGCTTCTGCAGAACCAACTACTGCAGTCGTTGCAGAACCGGTGTCTGCCGCTGGTGCATTGGTATCCGTCTGACCGCAGGCGCACACAGAGAGCAGACAAGTGAGACCCAGCATTAATGAAAGAATTTTTTTGTACATATACATTACCTCCTGATTGTGAATACAATTAGTTTCAGCTAACTACGAAGCAGTATAGCATACCTGCGGTCATTGTACTAGCCCATTTTGGTTTGAATACTCCGTTTTGACGATTCACTTGCTTTGGCGCGGTATTGCGAAGGTGTCATGCCATACCGGTTTTTAAAAGCTGCTGTAAATTTACTGGCATTGTCATAACCGGCATCCTGCGCAATCTCCGTAATGCGTTTGCCGCTCGTTGTCAGCTCAACAGATGCCTGTTCTAAGCGATACTCTCTGATATAGTGATAGATAGGCATTCCATAAATCTGCTTGAAAAGCTTTTGCAGATGAGAAACCGAAATATCATGCGCTGCGGCAAGCTGAGACAGAGAAACATACTTGTCTCGATTGGTCAATAGATGGTCGCGAATATGCTGAATCCGTTCAATCTGATAATTGGAATGATATAATCCGTTTTGCTCGCTTCTCGGAATGCGGCTGAGTAACATCAGCAGTTCTATGACCTTGAGCTGAAGATACGGAAAATCAAAATAAGCCGTGTTTTCATATAACTCTCGAAATACGTGCTCACATCGAGGGCCCGCCGAGCCAATCCTATACCACTTTTCACCCAAAAGATTTTGCTTCAATGCGGCAAAATCTACAGAAAATGCCGGTGTATTGCGCCGCATCCAGTTTTCTGCGGCTGCCGGATTTATTTCCAAGCAAATGCCTTCGTAATATCCCAGTGGAAAATAGGACATAGATTTTGCGCCGTGAAGCCCATCATAGCAGCTGATGGCCATATCTCCCGGTTTTAGCAGCACATGATCCCGCAGAGAAAATCCTGTTTCAAAGCGTCCATTCACGCAAAAATTGATCTCTAACGTCCCAATTTGTGTGCGTATCTCCGTATAAGATTGCATTTCCAGCTGCATCAGCATAATACTGACACCATCAAAAAAACGATAGCAATGTATCTCTCCGTTTCCATTGGCATTTTCAAAGCCGCCCGTCTGTCCAAGCAAGCAAGAGATCGGTGAATCTTCATTGTGATAAATCATATCTATCATTGCCGGTTGTCCTCTCAATGCATATAGTTAGAAAACAGTAACTATTACTTTTTTGAAAAGCCGCATTTCTGCGGCCTTTCTGTTATATTGTCTCAAAATTCATAGTGCTGTCTAGAATCAAAACCATCTTTCTTAAACCTGGAACTAAGAAAATCAATACGTGTCGGTGTGATCTTAATTAAATGCAGCATGTGCGCAACTTTTTCCAATGCTGCATCGGGAATATTCTTGTGCCGCGCCGCCTTGCGAAATTCATCCGAATCCGAATCAATCAGCTGTGCCACACCGGAAACCTGCATTCCGTTAAGCTTTCCAAATCCTTGATAGCTGTCAAAAATCGCCAAACATACTTGTTTGTTGTGTGCCAAGGCTTGAAACTTCAAGCCGCCCTCGGAAAACATCCAGAATGCCCCGTCATAATAGGTATATTCAATCGGTGTGCAGCGCACAAATTCACCGCTTCCCGTCGCCAGAGCACAGGTATTATTTGCCTGAATATACGTCTCTATCGCTTTCCATAAAGCATCTCTGTCCATCTGTTTGGATGTCGCTTCTTTTTCCGTCCAATACGCAGCAGCCTTGCTGTATTCTTCTTGTGTCATGTCAGACGCTCCTCTCTAGTTTTCCTTGCTTGGCAAACTGTTTTGGTGTCAAGCCAAAGGCACGGCGAAAAACGCGGTCAAAATATCCCACATTGTCAAATCCTACTGAAACCGCAATGTCCGATACGGTGCCATGTGAGGCCAACAACAGTTCTTTGGCTCGATGCAGGCGATAATCATTCAAATAGCCGACCGGCGACGTCTGCATACCTGAACGAAAACAACGCAGTGCCGCACTCTTACTAATATTTGCCGAATGAGCAATATCATCCAATGTGATTTTTTCGGCAAAATGATCCCAAATAAACTGCATCATCTTTCGCAGCCGCGCCTGCGCCAGTATATTTTTATTTTCCCATTGTTCTGTCTCTTCTCGATACAACACATGAAATAATCTCGCCCACAGCTCCGAAATTCCCGCTTGAATACGCAATTCCGTCAAATCATTTTCAGCCAGACAAATGGTCACAATATGGTGATATAATTCGCACACTTCCCGCTCCCAACTCTCTGTCTGATGCATGACAAGAAACGGCTTTCCGTGCTGTACAATCGGACGAACATATTTTTCATAAATCAGAGAAGAACTTGGTGCAATCATCTCTGGCAAAAACAAAATATCTGAAAAAACACATTGCTCTTCCCGATATTTTTGCGGTGCTTGATATTTATGAATCACGCCGCTATTGATGATAAATGTATCTCCTTCATGTAATACAATGGTCTCATCTCCAATATGGCATTCTATCGCACCTTGCAAAATTTCAACAAATTCCAACTCTCGGTGCCAATGCCATTCCACGGCTTCCAATCTGCTCCAGTTAAAGTGTTCTTTGTAATATTGAAACGGAAAACGCTCGGTTCCATGCCGCTTTATTTCGCGAAGTGTTTCATCCGTCACAATATTGACATCTTTTTCCGTCAATACGGTAATAAAATCCCTCTGCAAGCGTTTTCCCCTCTCTGTAATGATTACAATAACTCGGACAAAATAGACGTTCCGATGGTGTTTTCCGGCATGTGCAAGTCGAAATTATCTAGAATGGACGCGCCAATCACAGCAAATGTCGGCTGTTCTTCCAACTTTCTTCCCTCTTTCATAGACGGAGAATACGCGATAAACGGTACGCGCTCACGAGTATGATCGGTGCCTGTGTGTATCGGGTCATTTCCGTGATCTGCAGTCAGAATTAACAAGTCATCCTCTCGAAGCAGCGGCAGCAGCTCGCCCAATTTTACATCAAACCGTTCGATTTCCTGTGCATATCCAACCGGATTGCGCCGATGCCCCCACAAC
>NZ_JBNMHC010000115.1:0-6409 GCF_050872565.1 Butyricicoccus sp.
CGATTTCTCCGCGATTCTGTACGGCTTAGAACGTATGGTAGATAACAGCGTCAATATTGCGGAGGAGACCCTCGACAACATTCGCTTTGTAGAATTGGAGCCTGCACAGATGGAAGCTCTGTCTGAACGCGGCATTCCGGTTCCGTCCATGGCACAGTGAGGTGAAGACGATGAAAGGCAAGCGATTGCTGTGGCAGTCAACGCGGACAATCCGCTGGACAATCTTTCTATGGATCAGCTGACGGGAATTTATGACGGTTAGTACAAGCAGTGGGCAGACCTAAATAAATAAACAGCAAAGAAACAAAAAATATCTTTGCATAACACAAAAACTATGATATACTGAAACCAAGCTGGAAATTAACTCATAGTTTCACAACATACCGTTCCGGCAATCAATACTGTTTGAGGATACAGAGGGGTATTGCACGTGCGGTGCGGTGCCCCTTTTTGCCGGAAAGAAAGGAATCACATATGGATCGTTTAAGACAGAAAAGTGGATTTATCTGCGATATGGATGGTGTCATCTATCATGGCAACCGAATTTTGCCAGGTGTGCGGGAATTTGTCGACTGGCTGCAAAAGGAGAACAAGCACTTTTTGTTTCTAACCAACTCCAATCATTCGACGCCGCGCGAATTGCAGCAGAAGCTCGCGCGCATGGGACTGGATGTCGATGAGTCGCACTTTTATACCAGTGCACTGGCAACGGCGCACTTTTTGAAGCTGCAGGCACCGGGATGCAGCGCGTATGCTGTCGGTGACCACGGCTTGCAGAATGCTCTGTTTGCAGCAGGCATCACGATTAACGATGTTGATCCGGATTACGTTGTCATTGGTGAGTCGCAGTCGTTCAGCTATGATAATATCGTCAATGCGGTTCGCCTTGTCAATAAGGGCGCAAAGCTCATCGGCACCAACTCGGATTTGACGGGTCCGACCGAAAATGGCATTGTACCGGGCTGCCGCGCCCTCATTTCTCCGATTGAGATGGCAACCGGCAAGAAGGCATACTTTGTCGGCAAGCCGAATCCGCTCATGATGCGCACCGGTCTGCGATTGCTCGGCGTGCACTCGGAAGATGCTGTTATGATTGGCGACCGTATGGATACTGATATTGTCGCTGGCATTGAGTCGGGTCTGGACACGGTACTGGTGCTGTCCGGCGTCACGAGCCGCGAGGATATTGCCAACTATCCGTACAGCCCGCGTTTGGTGCTCAATGGTGTCGGAGATATTCCTGCGTTTGCACAGGCAGAATAATTCAAGAGAGACAAAAATCCCACTGGCTTGCATCCAGTGGGATTTTTTCGCTTATTTTACCGAAATATTTCGTCTGAGCACGGCAAATGTGCCGTTTTCATCTTGAAATTCGCTGTACGGTTCAAAATCATTGTGTCGATAAAAGTTCACGGCATGTGGCTTATACTGCGCTGGAGTTGCTTCGAGTACGCGCTTGCCTAGGCGGCGATACAGACACACAGCATGGGTAATGAGCTGCGGGCCAAAGCCAAAACCGCGGAATTTTTCCAAAATACAGGTGCCGCCCATCTTGCCGACCGGAGATTCCGCCGGATAAGCTTGGGTGTTCATGCAGATGAGACCGCCGATTTCTCGGTCAACCATACCAAAGGCGACTGCCTCCGGATGAACCTGTTGGAATCCGCGCAGACGCGCTTCGATTTGCTCGTTGGTCAGCGGGGTCTTGCGATAGGTATCTGTCTCGTGGAACATGGATAAGCACATCTGCTTGTCTGTCGGATCGTCCCAGTTGACGGCGCGGAACCACATCTGCGGCGATGCCGGAACATCTTTATCATCGCTCCATTTGAGCGAAGCAAAGGTGGAGAGCTCCTGCGGCAGATGAGAGTTGTCATTGCGGTAGGGCACCTCAATGCTGCCGTCCTCATGGAAAATCATCTTGGCAACACAGGTGTTGTCTCCCCAGCCGACCTGCATCATGTCCTCAGCGCGCAGTCCCAGCGCAAGCGTCAGGATGCCGCGGATGGCAGAGCCGTGGCACACGAGAGCAAGGGTATTTCCCGCCTGTTCCTCAGCGATGCGCCGCATTTCCGCCAGAGCACGAGCACCGGCTTCCATAATCGTCTCGCCGTGCGGCGGACGGCAGTCCCACGGATGCGTGCACCACGTGTCATATAATTCCGGGTAATCAATCGGCAGCTTTGCCCACGCTTCATCTTCCCAGTCACCCATGTAAATCTCGCGCAGAGCAGGGCGCTCCATGACGGTCAGTTTGTGCGGGCGGGCGATTGCCATCGCAGTAAATCGAGCGCGCCATAAGTCGCTGGAATATACGGCGTCCAGATACGTATCGGCAAAGCGTTTGCCGACAACTTCCGCCTGCTCTAAGCCGCGATGGGTGAGCATACTGTCGTAGTGTCCGTGGCAGCGGCGGCCTAAATTGCCCTCCGCTTCCGCGTGCCGGACGAGATAGATGGTGGTACTCATAGACGCAGTGCTCCTGTCAGCTCTGTCACCGACTTGATGCCGTGGCTGTCGCAGAACTCGTTCAGTTCGTGTACAGCCTTGACCGGTGCCATTGGATCAGCGAAGCAAGCTGTGCCGATGGCAACCGCATCTGCACCTGCGAGCATCATTTCGACAATATCGCGACCGGTACGAATGCCGCCCATGCCGATAATCGGCACGTCAACGGCCTGATGTACCTGATAGACCATGCGAACCGCAACCGGGAAGACCGCCGGACCGGACAGACCGCCCATGATATTGGACAGAATCGGGCGGCGGGACTCTACGTCAATGCGCATACCCAGCAGCGTATTAATCAGCGACAGCGCATCTGCACCGGCAGATACAGCGGCACGGGCAATCTCTGCGATATCTGTGACATTCGGCGTCAGCTTGACAATCAGCGGCTTCTTTGCCACAGCCTTGGCAGCGGAAACCACTTCTTCAACCATTTTTGGCTGGGTGCCGAAGGTCAGACCGCCGCACTTGACGTTCGGGCAGGAGATGTTCATCTCAATCAGATCAATATCTGCATCCGAAATTTTTTCTACGATGCCAACGTATTCTTCTACGCTGTGACCGGAGACATTGGCGATGATTTTGGTATCGAACTGGCGCAGATATGGAATTTCTTCCTCGATAAAGCGGTCAACACCCGGGTTCTGCAAGCCGACACAGTTCAAAATACCCATCGGGGTTTCCGCGATGCGCGGTGCCGGATTGCCGAGCTGCTCTTCCGGCGTCAGACCCTTGGCACCGACACCGCCCAGCTCTCCGAGATCGTAAAAATTTGCATATTCATGACCGAAACCAAAGGTGCCGGAAGCGGTCGTTACTGGGTTTTTCAGCTCAACCCCACAGAAATTAACACGAAGATCAGCCATTACCACTGCACCTCCTTGGAATCAAATACCGGACCGTCCTTGCAGACATGACCATAGCGTGTGCTGCCGTCTTTATTCTTGAGCGAGCAGACGCAGACGAGACATGCGCCGATACCGCAGCCCATGCGCTCTTCCATGGATACCTGACACGGGATGCCCTTTGCCTCAGCAATATCAGCCAGTGCGTGCAGCATTGGCTTCGGACCGCAGGCGCAGACCGAGGTAAACTCGTCCAGATGCTCCTTGAGAACGTCCGAGACAAAGCCGTGAATGCCGTAAGAGCCGTCATCGGTTGCCGTATATACAGTGCCGACAGCCTGAAAATCCTCTTCGAGGATCACGGCGTCTTTGTTGCGGAAGCCGAGGATTGCTGTAGGCTGTGCGCCGTTGGCGCGTGCGGCCTGCATGGTCTGGAGCATCGGCGGAACACCGATGCCGCCGCCGATAAATACCGGACGGTCACCGAGACGAGTCAAATCAAAGCCGTTGCCGACAGGGCCGAGAATATCCAGTGTGTCGCCAGCCTTGCGCTGAGACAGCCACTTGGTGCCTTCGCCCTTGACGACAAAGACGATTTTCAGCGTTTCATCGTGTGCCTGACAAATCGAGATCGGACGGCGCAGCAGATTGGCATCGCCGCAGGTGATATGAACAAACTGACCGGGTTTCGCCAGAGCGACAATCTTTGGCGCATGAATCGTGAGCGCAAAAATATTGCTGCCCAGGGTCTGATTGTCCCGGACGGTGCAGATTTCCTGTATGGACATGAAACAAACCTCCTATAATTTGGTTTTTCGTTTATATCTTCTATTTTACATGATTTTTTTCCGAAAGAAAACCCCTGCCGGATGAAAATCCGACAGGGGAGAAAAGACTTAGCAGAACGCCTTGGCAATAATGGTTGCGACTTGCTCGCGGGTGCTGTTACTGCGCGGGGACAGCAACAGTTTGTTGCCGTTTCGGATGCCGGAAATAATGCCGTTGGAAACGGCCCAGTTCATGGCAGGGCGTGCCCAACTCGACACCTGATTGGCATCCGCAAAGTATTTCTTGGCCAGAGTATCCGAGACATTCGGACTGCCGCAGTAGTGATACAGCATGACAATGAGCTGCTCGCGTGTGATAGCATCATTGGGCTTGAATTCGTTCTTGCTCACACCGGAAGTGATGCGCTGCTGATATGCCCAGATAACAGCCTGATGATACCACGCGGAGGAAGAGACATCGCGGAACGGTGTTTGACCGGAAACCGCAGGTCTTCCTGCCAGTGCATACAAAACCTGAACACTTTCCGCACGGGTCAGTGTTTTATATGGCTGGAAGGTGTCGCCGCTCGTGCCGCGCATATAATTGGCACTGTATACCTGCTCAATATATGGCGTAGACCATCGGGAGGCAGATATATCGGTAAAAATACGAGATACCGATTGATCGACATAATCGGCAAACTGTGCCATTGTCGTAGAGCGGTGCATTCGATAGCGCGGAATGGTGTAGAACGCATCGGAAATCTTCCAGCGATTGCCGCCTGCACAGATGCCGAAATGATAATATTTGGCTGCAATGGACAATGTGGTATTGGTATAGCCGCCCTCTGGATAGGTGAGAGCGAACGGACTTTTACCGGTGATTTCGCGAATTTGCCGCTGCGATTCCTTCATCTCATATTCCTGTTGCGATGCACTCAGCTTCGTCATGTTCGCATGAGAGAGAGAATGGCTCTGGATTGAGACAATACCGCTGTCCGACAACTCTTTGATTTGTTCGCGCGTCATCATGTGCTGTCTGCCCAAACCGTTTGGAAATACGAAAAAGGTCGCTTTCATGCCGAATTCCTTGAGCATTGGGTAGACTGTCGTGTAATTGTCTGCATAGCCGTCGTCAAAGGTCAATAAAATCGGCTTGGGATACAGCTCCAAGTGGTCTAAATCTTCAAATGTGATGGTCTGATAACCGTGATCTTTGAGATATTGCAGCTGCTGGCGAAACACAGATGGTGAAGTAAACATTTCGCGGCTGCCCCAAATATCATCGGAAATCAAGTGATACATGAGGACGGGAACCGAACGCTTTCTTTGAATATCTGATTTTTTTAATCCGTAAGACTGCTGCATCGTATCAGATACAGAAACTTGGGCAGAATCCGACACGGGATTTTCTGTAGTGTCCAGCGCAAACGCAGATGCGGAGAGCAAGACACTGGCGGACAGCAAAACAGAGGCCGAACGCAAAAACTTACGATTATCCATACTTATGACTCCTTGTAATCAATAGAAGCGCGAGATACGCGATGTTCTTTGCCGATTTGTGCCACAGCGAGATGACGCGGGTCTTTTTGGTACAGCGCGAGATCTGCCAAAGAATCAAACTTGACGAGAAGGACTGCGTTGAAATCATTGGCTTCATTGCAGCTCTCATAGGCTTTGATGTGTCGAATCTGCGGGATAACGCCATCTAGTGCGTTCAGACCGTCGATAAACTGACGTCTCAGATCATCTGAGCCATCATCGAATTTCCACATAGCAACGTGTGTAATCATAATCAGACTTCCTTTCCCCAATGGGTAGTTGTACAGTACAAACTTAGTGTACCATGAAACTGCAGTCGGAACAATGGGAAAAACATTAAGAAATATTAAGATTTTCAAAAGATACACGGGATATTCGAGAAAGTGAGAGGATATAACAGTTTTTGCCAGCTGTTTTGACAGAATAAAAAATATCCCGACCTGCTTTGCGGATCGGGATGTTTGCGTATAAATCATATTGACATTGTTTTGATGTCAACGTATAATAAAAATGTGGAAACCAGACGGTTGCCACACATTGACAAGTTATACTAATTATGAAGAGAGGTCTCACACTCTCAACAACTTAGTGAGTCGCCTGATTGCAGCAGACGGCTCACTTTTTCTTCATTGCGATGATTTTTAAAATCAAATCAATCACCGCGAGAAGTAATCCTGCCGCACCAATACAGATGCTCAGCAATTCATAAAGTGTCGTATGTATCACCTCCGGCGAGAAGATTTCCCG
>NZ_JBNMHC010000116.1:0-6355 GCF_050872565.1 Butyricicoccus sp.
GCCGAAGACCGTCAAGAAGATTGCGGTTCTCGACCGCACCAAGGAGCCGGGCGCAATGGGCGAGCCGCTGTATCAGGACGTTTGCTCCATCTTCAAGGAAATCGGCAGCGATATTCCGATTGTCGGCGGCCGTTACGGTCTCTCCTCCAAGGACACCACACCGGGTCAGATCGTTTCCGTCTTTGAAAACCTGAAGCAGGACAAGCCGAAGAACAACTTCACCATCGGCATCGTCGATGATGTCACTCACACCTCTCTGCCGCGCGTAGAAGAGCCGAAGCTGTCCACCGACGGTTTGACCTCCGCTGTATTCTGGGGCATGGGCTCCGATGGTACTGTCGGCGCAAACAAGAACTCCATCAAAATCATCGGTCATGCGACAGACCTGTACTGCCAGGCATACTTCGTATACGATTCCAAGAAGTCCGGCGGCCTGACCCAGTCTCATCTGCGTTTCGGCAAGAACCCGATCCGCTCCCCATATCTGGTAACCGCAGCAGACTTTGTTGCATGTCATAATCCGTCTTATGTACATCAGTACGACATGGTTGCAGGTCTGAAGGAAGGCGGCACCTTCCTGCTCAACTGCCAGTGGTCGGCAGACGAACTGGACGCACAGCTGCCAGCTACCATGAAGCGTGCTCTGTACGAGAAAAAGGCAAAGCTGTATATCATTAACGCTATCGACATCGCTCGCGGCTTGGGTCTGGGCAACCGCACCAACACCATCCTGCAGGCATCCTTCTTCAACCTGACCGGCGTTATCCCGATCGACCAGGCAGTTACCGAAATGAAGGAAGCGATCTACAAGTCCTACTTTAAGAAGAAGGGCCAGAAGGTCGTTGATATGAACAACGCATCCATTGACCACGGCATCAACGAGCTGGTTGCTGTTGAGATCCCAGAGTCTTGGGCTACCGCAGAGGATGCACCGAAGGAAGAAAACGTACCGGAATTCATCAAGGAAATCGTAGCTCCGATGAACCGCCAGCAGGGCGATGCTCTGACGGTTGGTCAGATGATGAAGTACGGTCTGGAAGACGGCACTTGGCCGGCAGGTACTTCTCAGTACGAGAAGCGCGGCGCCGCAGTTGAGGTTCCGCAGTGGGATATGACCGCCTGCATCCAGTGTAACCAGTGTGCATATGTTTGCCCGCACGCGGCAATCCGTCCGATTCTGCTCGACGAAGCAGAAGCTGCAAACAAGCCGGAAGGCTTCGATACCGTTACCGCAAAGGGCGCTGGTCTCGACAAGTACCAGTTCCGTATGCAGGTTTCCCCATATGACTGCACCGGCTGTAAGAGCTGCGTCAATGTTTGCCCGATGAAGGACAAGGGCGCGCTGACTCTCGCACCGCTCGCTTCTCAGCTCAAGGAAGCTCCGAACTGGACTTACGCTGTAGACACCGTTACCATCAAGAAGGACGCTGTCAATGCCAAGTCCGTCAAGAATTCTCAGTTTGCAAAGCCGTACTTCGAGTTCTCCGGTGCCTGCGCAGGCTGCGGCGAGACTCCGTACATCAAGCTGGTAACTCAGCTGTTCGGCGACCACATGTATATTGCCAACGCATCCGGCTGCTCTTCCGCTTACGGCGGTTCCACCCCATCCTCCCCGTACACCACCGACAAGAACGGCAACGGTCCGGCTTGGGCAATGTCTCTGTTCGAGGACAACGCAGAGTACGCATACGGCTATCTGCTCGGTCAGGAAGCTGTCAAGACACAGGTACTCTCCTCTGTAGAATCTCTGGTTGAGCAGGGCATCGCAGTGGATGCAGCCAAGGCTTATCTGGAAAAGCACGACATCTCCGAAGAGTCCCGTGCCGTTTCCGACGCTCTGCTTGAGGCAATCAAGGACGACAACAGCGAAGCTGCTGCCTTCATCCGTCAGAACAAGGAATATCTGAGCAAGAAGTCTGTTTGGGCATTCGGCGGCGACGGCTGGGCTTACGACATTGGCTACGGCGGACTGGATCACGTTCTCGCTTCCGGCAAGAACATCAACGTTCTGGTTCTCGACACCGAAGTATACTCCAACACCGGCGGACAGGCTTCCAAGTCTACCGCAACCGGTGCCATCGCGAAGTTCCAGGCTGGCGGCAAGACCACCAGAAAGAAGGATCTCGGCATGATGGCAATGAGCTACGGCTATGTATACGTTGCTCAGGTCGCTATGGGTGCCGATCAGGCACAGACGCTCAAGGCAATCCGCGAAGCAGAAGCATACGACGGTCCGTCTTTGGTTATCTGCTACTGCCCGTGCATCGAGCATGGCATGAAGCGCGGCATGGGTCTGTCTCAGGAAGCTGAGAAGGACGCTGTACAGTCCGGTTACTGGCAGCTGTACCGCTACAACCCGGATCTGGCAGAGCAGGGCAAGAACCCGTTCCAGCTGGATTACTCCAAGGAGCCGAACGGCGAGTTCCAGACCTTCATCAAGGGTCAGAACCGCTACGCTTCCCTGAAGCTGTCCTTCCCGGAGAAGGCAGACGGTCTGTACGAAAAGGCAGAGGCAGATGCAAAGCATCGCTTCGAGACCTACAAGGAACTGGCCAACGACTAACATATCCTTTCAAAAGAAACATCTCCAATATCACTTCTGGGTGGGCTGTCAGTGGCAGCCCACCCAGATGCATCTCTGCTTGCAATTGACGGCTTGATTCGATACAATACAGGCAGCTATTCAAAAAGGAGTTTTTGTCTATGGATCTCACTCGTTTACAAAAAAATTTTGAACTGCGCGGTTTTTCCTATCGGTATTTTGAGACCCGCAGCGAAGCTGCTGCTTATCTGGCACAGCAGACAGACGGCAAATCGGTTTCGTTCGGCGGCTCTACGACGCTGGATGAGATGCATCTGTATGATACACTGAAGCCGCACGCCGATGTGCACTGGCACTGGAAGGGCGACGGCTATGTGCAGGACGCAGAGATATACATCACCTCTGCCAATGCTATCTCTGAAACCGGCGAAGTCGTCAACATCGACGGCGCCGGAAACCGTGTTTCCGCCACGCTGTACGGACCAAAACAGGTCTTTTTCGTATGCGGCACCAACAAAATTACCCCAGATCTGGCGTCTGCCATTGACCGCGCCCAGAACATTGCTGCCCCGAAAAACGCATGGCGTCTGTTTGGCAATACCGACGGCGATGCGGTCTGTGTTAATGCAGACGATCCGGTTCCAGCCTGTACCAAAGCAGGCGGAGACAAATGCTATCACTGCAAAGCACCGAACAGCATTTGCCGCGCCATCGTCATTCATCAAGGTCCAATGCGCTCGCAGGATCGCTGCGAGCTAATTCTCATCGGAGAAGATCTCGGGTATTAAGACAAAAAATCAGCCTCTCACCACGGAGAGGCTGATTCCACACTATTCCCAATCGTCGCGCAGTTTTTGCACATCGATATGATACCGTTTGATGCGATATTGTAATTTTTGTCGGCTCATCTGCAACATGCGCGCCGACTCGGAAATATTGCCGCCGGTCTCTTTGAGCACCCGGCAAATTGTATTGTACTCAATGCCTTCTATCGTACTGCCCAACGAATCCTTCTGTTTTGCCGGTTCTGTCTGCATATTTTGCCGCGCAGAACCACCGATATGCTCCGGAATATATTCCGCCGTAATCATAGAATATTCGTCCGGCAGTACATTCATGGCATGTTCCACGGCGTGCTGCAACTCTCGAATATTTCCCGGCCAGTCATAGGCATAAAACAATTCCAGCACCTGCGGGTCTGCATCGCGAATATTTCGTTCCAATTTTTCATTGCACCGCATGATAAACGTCTTGACGAGCAGCGGAATATCTTCTTTTCTCTCGCGCAGCGGCGGAATTGTGATATTGACGACACCCAAGCGATAGAACAAATCGCGGCGCAGCTTGTTTTCCTCCATCGCCTGATACGGCGGGATATTGGTATTGGACAGCACGCGAACATCGACCGGAATTTCCGTCGAACCGCCGACACGGCGTACGGTTCCTTCCTGCAAAACGCGCAGCAGCTTTGCCTGCAATCCCATATTCATGGAATTGATTTCATCGAGCAGCAGCGTGCCGCCATTCGCCTGTTCAAACAGTCCCGGACGGCGTTCCGCTCCGGTATACGCGCCTTTTTCCGTGCCAAACAACAAGCTCTCCAGCAGATTTTCCGGAATCGCCGCGCAGTTAATCGCCAAGAATGATCCCTCTTTTCTTCGGCTGGCATTGTGAATGCTTTGGGCAAGAAGTTCTTTTCCCGTTCCGGTCTCTCCATATATCATAACAGAGGAATCGGATTTTGCCACCTGTTTGCAGCGCGACACAACTTTGTGCATCGGCTGGCTGATATGTACAATGTCATCAAACGTATATTTCGCCGTGAGCTTGCTCGCCGTGTGACTTTTCCCCGATGCCGTGTGATTGCGCAGTTTTTCCTGTAACTCTAAAATCTGCTTGTGCAGGCTGTCCATGCGGCTCCAATCCTCCATGACACTAAAACCGCCGAGGATTTGTCCGTTTTGAACAATCGGATAATTATTGGATACAATGTCTACATCTTTTCCGTATCGCGTGGTATAATACTGTCTGTGATTGAGCTTCGGCTTGCGCGTGCGAATGACTTCCGGCACATTGTTTTTGCTGCCATCCCGCATCTGATAGACATCCTCTGTGCGCTCACCGCGAATGTCCCGCAAATCCATGGATTCCATGCGAATTCCGGCGTCGTTCAAAAACAGAATACGGCTCTCCGCATCGCAGACAAACAATGCTTCTGACAGCTGATTGACAACATGCAGCAAAATATCCTGCATCGCCTGTGCTGTCGCATTCCGAAATACAACAAACTGTGTGCCAGACGGCAAATTTTCTACTTTCGGTGTGGGACAGCGCAGCAGATATTCACCAAATACGATGTTTGCATAAATCGGCTTTTCCGATTCCATGCTGAGCGGCAGAGCAATTTCCGACAGCAGCTTTCCCTCTAACTGACCGTCTCCATGCAGCAAGGTATCCCCGATTTGATTGACAGCTACAATGCGGCTGTCCGCCTCCATGACGAGTGCGCCCAGCCCACACTGAGACAACGTCTGCATGGTTTCTTGATATTCCATGTTTCTTGCTTCCTTTCTCTCTTGTGTCCACCTGATCTCTTGTTTTATTTTACAACAAAATCTCCAATTTTTCAATTCTTAAAGGAAAGGATGGTAGTATTTGTGGAACTTACCCTGACACAAAAGCAGGGATTATCCCCTGCCATGCAAACCTCGATGCACCTGCTGCAAATGAACAATTTGCAGCTTAGAACATATATTTCCGATCTCATGTACCGAAACCCTGTTGTCGAGCTGGAATGTCCGGATATTGACTTTCAATCCAACCCGTTTGAGCGAAGCCGCGGAGTGCGAAGCAACCATCTGTCCGACCAGCAAGAGGAACAGGACGATACTCCCATTGAGCGTTCTGCGGAGCAGGATCCACTGCATGATTTATTTCTGCAAAGCGCAGCCCTAGATCTCAAACAGAGTGACGCAGAAATCCTCCGCTACTTAATTCTTTCTCTGGATGAAAATGGCTTTTTGACAGAATCAATATCCGAATCTGCCAGCATTTTACATGTCTCGGAAGCTCAGGTACAAGCCAATGTACAACGGCTTCAATCCATGGAACCGGCGGGCATCGGTGCTGCCAATCTGAGCGAATGTCTTGTTTTGCAGCTTCAGCGTCTGACGCCGGTCAATACCATCGCTATAGAAATTGCCTCTTCTCATCTCGACGCGCTTGCCAAGCAGCAGACCGGTACCATTGCCAAAGCGCTGGGTGTCACGCGCACAGAGGCTCATGAAGCCTGCGAACTCATTCGCACCCTGAATCCCCGTCCGATGAACGGATTGGGATCATGCAGCGAAACGCCGTATATCTTACCCGATTTTTATATCACAGAAGAAAACGGTCAGCTGCATCTCATCATGAACGATTACTATCTGCCCAAACTCACCATTGACCCAGTGTATCAGCAGATTCTGCAATCTGACACACTGGATCAGTCAGATCAAGAATATATCCAGAAGAATTATAAAGAGGCGACGGAAATCGTCAGTTTTATTTCGTATAGAAAAAGCACCATGCAAAAAGTCATGCAGTACATTCTGCGTGCGCAAAAAGCATTTTTCCTGTCTGGCCCCGGCTATCGAACTGCGATGAACAACGCAGAAATTGCTGCCGCCTTGGATTTACATGAATCCACCATCAGCCGCGCCGTCACCGGAAAATTTTTCGAGTGCAAATGGGGCGTGTATCCTCTGCGTTCGCTGTTCACACACCGCATCCACGAATCGGATACCGATCAAGTCATGCTGCAATTACAGGAAC
>NZ_JBNMHC010000117.1:0-6309 GCF_050872565.1 Butyricicoccus sp.
ATGGGTACCGCTGCTGTTGGTTACCTGCCGGAGTCCATGCACGGTGCTGGTTCCCCGCAGGCTCAGCGTATCATGATCGCTCGTCAGGCTAACATGGAGCAGAAGAAGGCTCTCGCTAAGGCTATTGCTCGCATCGACTAAGTGTTTCTGACAAACGGTGCTGAATCTTAGACAATAATTTATTGTGACAACAGGCACTCATAGAGCACTCTCTGTGGGTGCCTGTCTGTCCATTTGTTATTTTTCGTTATTTTGAGGTTTTTTATGCTTCACTGTGCTGTAAAATTCTGCGGCGGCTGCAATCCGATGTATGATCGCGGAAGCGCCTACCGCAATATTGCTGAGACCCTTGCGGGTGTGGCCGATTTCTCCTTGCCCAGAGATGGCGAACCGTACGATGTACTGCTCATCCTGCGCGGATGCACCGGATGTCCATATCTGTATGAGGACATTTCGGCAACCCACCGTATCGTCTGTGCCAGTCAGAGCGAAGCGGATCATGCGGCAGAGCGCATCGCGGCGCTGTGCACGCATTAAGTTGTAAACAGGATTTATGCTTCAGACTTGTGTGATCTGAAGCGATAAGTCGTTTAATAGAGAAAGGATTTGATACCAATGAAGAAAGTACAGATTGTCTCTGCAGAAGAGGCTGCTCTGCGCGTAAATGACGGCGATACCATCGCTACCGGCGGTTTTGTAAGCTGTGCCTGCCCAGAAACCCTGTCCATTGCTCTGGAGAAGCGTTTCCTGGAGACCGGTCATCCGCAGGATCTGACCCTGTTCTTTGCAGCTGGTCAGGGCCATCGTGACGGCACCGGCGGCGATCATTACGGCCACGAGG
This sequence comes from Butyricicoccus sp., assembly GCF_050872565.1. Classification (GTDB taxonomy): domain Bacteria; phylum Bacillota; class Clostridia; order Oscillospirales; family Butyricicoccaceae; genus Butyricicoccus_A. Next base: position 842 of record NZ_JBNMHC010000117.1, read on the forward strand.
GCATGGTTAAGCGTGTTATCGGCGGTCACTGGGATCGTGCTCCGAAGCTGGGCGAGCTGGCTCTGAACAACAAGATCGAGGCTTACAACCTGCCGCAGGGTGTTATTTCTCATATGTATCGTGATATTGCCGCTCACAACATCGGCACCATCACCCATGTTGGTCTGAAGACCTTCGCTGACCCGCGCAACGGCGGCGGCAAGCTGAACGACTGCACCAAGGAAGATCTGGTAAAGGTCATCAACATTGAAGGTCAGGAGCGTCTGCTGTACAAGAGCTTCCCGATTGATGTTGTTTTCCTGCGCGCTTCTTACTGCGATGAGTTCGGTAACTGCACCGTACATCGTGAGATCGGCCCGCTGGACGTTACCGCTATGGCTCAGGCTTGTAAGAACTCCGGCGGTAAGGTTATCGTACAGGTTGAGAAGATCGTACAGGGCGGTTCTCTGGATCCGAAGCTCGTTGCTATTCCGGGCATCTATGTTGACTGCGTTGTTGTCGGCTCTGACGAAGAGAACATGCAGTGCCTCGGTATGCCGTATGACGGCGCACTGACCGGCGAATTCCGCATTCCGGTTGACGCTATTCCGTCCATCCCGCTGGATGCGAAGAAGGTTATCGCTCGTCGTGCTGCTATGGAGCTGCCGCAGGATGCTATCGTAAACCTGGGCACCGGTGCTCCGGAGAAGATCGCTAACGTCGCAGCAGAAGAAGGCATCTCTGATAAGATGACGCTGACCGTTGAGGCTGGTTCTATTGCCGGTGTACCGTACGGCGGCACCCAGTTCGGCGCTGCTGCAAACGCACAGTGCATCATCCCGCACAACGTACAGTTCGACTTCTATCAGGGCGGCGGTCTGGATGTTGCATTCCTCGGCCTGGCTGAGACTGCTCCGAACGGCGATCTGAACGTATCCAAGTTCGGTACTCGTCTGGCAGGTGCAGGCGGATTCATCGACATCACCCAGAACGCAAAGAAGGTTGTTTACTGCGGTACCTTTACTGCAAAGGGTCTGCGCACCAAGTGCGAGGACGACAAGCTGGTTATCACCCAGGAGGGTGGCAAGAAGAAGTTCGTTAACCAGGTTGAGCACATCACCTTCTCCGGCGATTACGCAAACGAAGTACATCAGCCGGTTCTGTACATCACCGAGCGTGCAGTCTTCGAACTGCGTCCGGAAGGCGTTACTCTGATTGAGATCGCACCGGGCATCGATCTCCAGACCCAGATTCTGGATCAGATGGAGTTCGAGCCGAAGATCGCTTATCAGGAAGACGGCACCATCAAGCTGATGGATTCCCGCATCTTCCGCGATGAGATCATGGGTCTGGCTAACGACTAATCTGCATTTTGCAGTATTATAACAGGATTTCGCACGATTTTCGCTGGTAAAATTTCGTCTATTTTGAACCTTTTGCCATAAAAACCTTGTGATTTTCCGCGTTATCATGTACAATGGTATCGGGGCAGGGTCTACAATCTGACCCTGTTCCCGATATGTATTTCTGTATTCGTTTTTTTGACTGAAGGAAAAGGAGAATTGGGCAAATGAATGTTTATATTTGTTCTGCCAAGAGAACCCCGATTGGTTCCTATGGCAAGACCCTCAAGGGCGTAACCGCAAAGACCCTCGGCGTAACCGCTGCTAAGGCTGCTATCGAGCAGGCTGGCATCGACGTAAACGACATCGACGAGACCCTCACCGGCTGCGTACTGCAGGGCGGCCAGGGACAGAACATTGGCCGTCAGATCGCTGTAGGCGCTGGCGTTCCGATTACTACCCCGTCTATCACCGTAAACAAGGTTTGTGCATCCTCTATGCGCTGCATGAGCCTGGGCGCTCAGCTCATCAAGTCCGGCGACGACCAGGTTGTTCTGGTTGGCGGTGCTGAGTCTATGTCCACTGCACCGTACGTAATGAAGGAAGCTCGTTGGGGCGCTCGTATGAACAACGTTACCATGATCGACCTGATGGTAAACGATGGTCTGTGGGATGTATTCAACGGCTACCACATGGGCATCACCGCTGAGAACGTAGCTGAGCAGTACGGCATCACTCGTGAGATGCAGGACGAGCTGGCTCTGGCTTCCCAGCAGAAGGCTGTTGCAGCAATCAAGGCTGGCAAGTTCAAGGACGAAATCGTTCCGGTTGAAGTAAAGCAGAAGAAGCAGACCATCGTATTCGATACCGATGAGCATCCGCGCGAAGGCACCACCATCGAAGCTCTGCAGAAGCTGCGTCCGGCATTCAAGAAGGACGGTGGCACCGTAACTGCAGGCAACGCTTCTGGTATCAACGACGCTGCTGCATACATGGTTCTGGCTTCTGAGGACTACGTAAAGGCTCACAACCTGAAGCCGCTGGCTAAGATCAAGTCTTACGGTTCTGTAGGCTGCGATCCGTCCATCATGGGTATCGGCCCGATCGAGTCCACTCGTCAGGCTCTGAAGCGTGCAGGTCTGACTGTTGAGGATCTGGACGTTATCGAATCCAACGAAGCATTTGCTGCACAGGCTTGCGCAGTAAACAACACTCTGGGCTTCGATATGGACAAGGTTAACGTAAACGGCGGCGCTATCGCTCTGGGTCATCCGATCGGTGCAGCTGGCTGCCGTATCTCCACCACCCTGCTGTACGAAATGATCAAGCGTGATGCTACTTATGGTCTGGCTACCATGTGCATCGGCGGCGGCATGGGCGAAGCTATCATCCTCGAGCGCGACGAGCTTTGCAAGTAATTTTATTTCAGTAAGAACACGGGAGGGTGCTTCGGCGCCCATCCCGCTTTCTTCACGTATATGTTTTTCTAAAAACAAACCATTAAAAAATATTAAGGAGAGCTACAACAATGACTGACGTTAAAGTTGAGAAAAAGGGTAATGTAGCAGTCATTACCATCGAGCATATGCAGGCAATGAACGCACTGAGCACCGACATGTACACCCAGCTGGAAGAGGCTTTTGATACTGTCGCTGCCATGGAAGACGCATATTGTGTTGTCCTGACCGGTTCTTCCCGTGTCAACAAGAAGGGCAAGACCGTTCAGTCCTTCGTAGCTGGCGCTGATATTTCCCAGATGTCCACCATGACTGTTGAAGAAGGCAAGTTCTTCGGCAACAACTCCAACCGCGTTTGCTGGAAGATTGAGAACTTCAAGCGCCCGGTTATTGCTGCAATCAACGGCTTCTGCCTGGGCGGCGGCGTAGAGCTGGCTATGTCCTGCGACATCCGTATCTGCTCTGAGAACGCTACCTTTGGCCAGCCGGAAGTTGGTCTGGGCATCACCCCGGGCTGCGGCGGCACCCAGAGACTGGCTCGTCTGGTAGGCATGGGCAAGGCTAAGGAGATCCTGTACACCGCTCGTGGCAACTACACCGCTCAGGACGCTCTGGACATGGGTCTGGTTAACTACGTTTACCCGATCGAAAACCTGATGGATGAGGCTATGAAGCTGGCAGAAGAAATCGCTGCACAGGCTCCGATCGCTGTTTCCCTGGTTAAGGAAGCTGTCAACGTTGGTATGCAGACCGACATCAATTCCGCTCTGAAGTTCGAGGGCAACTGCTTCGCACAGTGCTTCGCTACTGAGGACCAGAAGTACGCTATGAAGCACTTCGTTGAGAAGAGCCGCGAGCCGAAGGTATTCAAGAACAAGTAATTTTTTAGGGAATTGATTGATAAATAGAGGAGATTGAAATAATGAAGGTTTCTGTATTTGGCGCAGGTAACATGGGTGCCCGTATTGCAGAAGTATTCCTGAAGGCTGGTCATGCCGTTACGATGATCGACATCAAGGAACAGTTCTGCGAAGGCGGTAAGAAGCGTATTGAGGGCGACCTCGCAGGTGCTGTTAAGCGCGGCAAGATGACACAGGAAGAAATGGATGCCGCTATGGCAAACCTGACCCTGTCCATCAACCGTCAGGACGCAGCTGGTTCCCAGTTCGTCATGGAAGTTATTCTGGAGAGAATGGATCTGAAGGAAGACCTGCTGAAGGATCTGGACGAAATTCTCGACAAGGACTGCATCATCGGCACCAACACCTCTGCGCTGTCTATCACAGAAATTGCAAGCGCTGTTCCGGCACGTGCAGCAAAGGTTATCGGCGTACACTTCTTCAACCCGGCTCACATCATGAAGCTGGTTGAGGTTACCCGTTCCATGCTGACCGACGACGAGACATTCAACACCGCTTACGAGCTGATGAAGTCTCTGGGCAAGACCCCGATCGCTGTTAACGAGGGCGCAGGCTTCGTTGTAAACCGTATCCTGATCCCGATGATTAACGAGGCTATCGGCATCTACGCTGACGGCATCGCTTCCCCGTCTGACATCGACCTGGCTATGCAGCTGGGTGCTGGTCTGCGTTCCGGCCCGCTTCACACCGGCGACCTGGTTGGCCACGATGTAAACCTGGCTATCATGGAGACCCTGTACCGCGAGTCCGGCGATGCCAAGTATCGTCCGCATCCGCTGCTGAAGAAGATGGTACGTGCTGGCCTGCTGGGTCAGAAGACCGGCAAGGGCTTCTTTACTTACGACGGTCCGTTCGGCAAGGAAATCCCTGGCGGCGACCTGACCATCAAGTAATCAACGGCAGACAGGAAGAGGCGATAACATGAAAATTAGCGTCATTGGCGCTGGCGTAATGGGCGCGCGCATCACAGAAGTGATGATCAAAGGCGGTCACGACGTTGTCATGATTGACACAAACCGCGATCATGCAAACGGCAGCCTGAACCGCATCGTTGCCGATCTGGCAATCGGTGTGGAAAAGGGCAAGCTGACCACAGAAGAGAGCGATGCAGCTCTCGCTCGCTTGACAATCTCTAATATGTGCTCGGATGCTGCCGGTTCCGCACTGGTTCTGGAGTGCATCAACGAGCATCTGGAAGACAAGGTTGCCCTGTTTAAGCAGCTGGACGGCATTCTGGATGAAGATTGCATCATTGGTACCAATACCTCTGCTCTGCCGATCTCCGAGATTGCTCGTTCTGTTCCGCATCGTGCTGACCACGTTCTCGGCGTGCACTTCTTCAATCCGGCTCACATCATGAAGCTGGTTGAGGTCACCCGTACCATCAGCACCGATCAGGCAGTCATTGATTCCGTTGTTGACATCATGAAGGGCGTTGACAAGCACCCGATCGTTGTAAACGAGGGCGCAGGCTTTGTTGTAAACCGTATTCTGATTCCGGAAATCAACGAGGCTGTCGGCATCTATGCAGACAACATTGCAACCCCGTCTGATATTGACCGTGCTATGCAGCTGGGCGCCGGTCTGAAGATCGGCCCGCTTCATACCGCTGACTTGGTTGGTCTGGACGATATTCTGTCCGACCTGTCCAACATGTATGAGGAAACCGGCGATCCGAAGTATCATCCGCATCCGCTGCTGCGCAAGATGGTTCGTGCTGGCCTGCTCGGACAGAAGTCCGGCCGTGGATTCTTCACCTACAAGTATCC
>NZ_JBNMHC010000118.1:0-6292 GCF_050872565.1 Butyricicoccus sp.
CAATTAGATACATAAAAAGACGGTATGCACCGGAAACATTTCGATGCATACCGTCTTATCTTTTCTATACGTTTGGCAAATAACAGAGATTACAGCTTCTTGCCGGTCAGCAGCTCATATGCCTGCAAGTACTTGGCAATGGTCTTTTCGGTAATGTCTGTTGGCAGCTTCCAGTCATGCTCGTTTGCCTTCAGCCAGTCGCGTGCGAACTGTTTGTCGAAGGACGGCTGACCGTGACCCGGCTCATAGCCGTCTGCCGGCCAGAAACGGGAGGAGTCCGGTGTCAGCATTTCATCACCCAGAACGATGTTGCCGTTCTCGTCGAGACCGAACTCAAACTTGGTATCAGCGATGATGATGCCGCGGCTCAGAGCATAGTCTGCACACTTCTTGTACAGGGCGATGGTGTAATCGCGCAGTTTCTGTGCGTACTCTGCACCCTTACCCGGGAAGTACTTCTCCAGATGCTCAATGCTCTGCTCATAGGAAATGTTTTCGTCATGATCGCCGATTTCAGCCTTGGTGGACGGGGTATAGATCGGCTCCGGCAGCTTGTCGGATTCCTTCAGACCTTCCGGCAGCTTGATGCCACATACGGTACCGTCCTTCTGGTAGCTTGCCCAGCCAGAACCGGTGATGTAGCCGCGGACGATGCACTCGATCGGAAGCATATTCAGCTTCTTGCACAACATGCTGTTGCCATCGAACTTCGGCTGCTGGAAATACTCCGGCATGTCCTTGACATCCACAGAAATCATGTGGTTTGGAATAATATCCTTGGTCAGATCGAACCAGAACTTGGACATCTGGGTCAGAACGGTGCCCTTCTTTTCAATGGTGTTCTTGAGGATCACATCAAAGCAGCTGATGCGGTCGGTTGCCACCATAATCAGGCTGTCACCGTTGTCGTAAATCTCACGAACTTTGCCTTCCTTGATCGGCTTCATTTCCTTTGCACTCATGTTATTTACCTCACAATCTGCGAAAGATTAAGTATTACCCTACTAGATAACCAGATTTTGCGAGAAAAATCAATAGTAAAATTCAACATAATTCTAAGAATGTCAAAAAAATGAGAGATCTGGCACAGATAAGCAAGATTAGGGATAGGCAACTGGCAGAAAATATGATAGAATTAGAGAAAATTTCCATATGGAGAGAGGAGAGAAAGAGGATGGGCTTTGCAGATCCAGTAGATTATGTTGTGGTTTCATTTGAGGGAGATTACGCGATGCTGCAAAAAATCGATGAGCCGAACGGCGAGCTGACACAGGTGGCGATTGCGCTGCTGCCGGATGGCGCGACGGACGGCAGTCGTGTGCGTCGTGTCATGCTGGAGTACACGCTGTTACCGTAAAATTGCGGTCGAATTTATAAAAACGATGGACTTGTTGCATATTCCTGCTCAATTCTTTTTTAGCTCTTTTCATTTCTCAATAAATCGTGTAAAGTAAGAGGCGAAAAAGAAAAGGAGGAGTTTGAAGATATGCTGCTAAAAGACAAAAAATTTTACCGCATGTTTTGGGTTCTGTGCCTTCCGATTGTCCTTCAGAATGTCATTTCCCTGAGCGTCAATTTGACGGACAATCTCATGCTCGGAAGCTATGCGGAGAGTGCTTTGTCCGGCGTCACAGCGGTCAATCAGATTCAGTTTATCTATCAGAATCTGCTCATTGGCATTGGTGATGGTCTGGTCATCCTGTCTTCACAGTATTGGGGCAGAAAGGACACAGAAACCATTCGCAAGGTTTCGAGCATTGCCATGCGTACCGCGCTCGTACTGATGCTTGCCTTGTTTGTCATTGTGTCGCTGTTTCCGGAGCAGGCGGTCGGTCTGTTTACCAACGATGCAGAGATTATTGCAGAAGGCGTCAAGTATCTCAATATTGTACGATTTACCTATCCGTTCTTCTGCGTGACGACAATTTTGCTTGCTGTCTTGAGAAGTACAGAAGTGGTCAAGATTGCGTTTTATCTGTCAGTGTGCACGCTGTGCATCAATTTCTGCATTAACTGGTGCTTGATTTATGGTCGATTTGGCCTGCCGCGTCTCGGTGTCCAGGGTGCTGCCATCGGTACACTCGTTGCACGCATTGTAGAATGTAGCATCATCTTGTGCTATGTGGCAAAAAAAGAGCAAAATCTGCATCTGAAGCTCAAGGATTTCCTGCATATAGACCGTACCATTATGAAGGATTATTATCGCGTCAGTCTGCCGATTTTATTTACCTCTGCTATGTGGGGATTTAACACGGCCATGCAGACCGCAATTCTTGGCCATCTGACCTCCAGCGCTATTGCGGCGAATAGCATGGCGTCCAATCTGTACTTAATCGTCAAAACAGTCGCAGTTGGCGCGGCATCGACAGCCAATGTCTTTATCGGAAAAGCCATCGGCGCGGGCGATATGAAGGTGGTCAAGCAGTACGCGAAAACATTCCAAGTTATGTTTTTATTCATGGGCATTTGCTGCGGATTGGTTCTCTATGGACTGACAGAGCCGGTGCTGGCACTGTACAGCTTCTCGGACGAGAGCCGCGAGCTGGCGCGCACATTCCTGCACATCCTCTGCATTGTCATGGTCGGTATGTGCTACCAGATGCCGGTCAATTCCGGTATTATCAAGGGCGGCGGCGCAACCAAATACGCGATGGTTTTGGATTTGGTCAGCATTTGGTGTATTGTCATTCCACTGTCGTTTTTCATGGCGTTTTACGTCAAGGCATCGCCGGTTGTTGTGGTTTGGTGCCTGAATTTGGATCAGTTGTTTAAGGCGGTTCCGGCGTTTATCATGGTGAATTATGGACACTGGGCGAAAAAACTGACTCGATAATTGAAGGACGGGAAAAACACTCGCTTGTTGTAAAAAACAGGCGGGTGTTTTCTGTTAGGAATCCTTTGACAAACGATGCTCTGCATGATACGATAAATAAAACGAAACGTATCAAGGAAGAAAGAACGAATTACTATGGAAGAACAACAGCAGCATAAACGCCGCAAACGATATAAAGGCACACATCCGCGGAAATTCAGCGAAAAATATAAGGAGCTGAATCCGGAGAAATATCAGGATGATGTCAAAAAGATTATCGGACAGGGCAAAACGCCTGCCGGTATGCATATTTCCATCATGGTACAGGAAATTCTGGACTTTTTGCAGATTCAGCCGGGACAAGTCGGTTATGATGCTACATTGGGGTATGGCGGACATACCCGAAAAATGTTAGAATGCTTGCACGGACAGGGACATATGTACGCGACAGATGTTGACCCGATTGAATCCGAGAAAACGAAAGCCCGCTTGGCAGCGCTTGGATTCGGCGAGGATATTCTGACGATTCGCCGCATGAATTTTTCGGAGATCGACAAAGTTGCCGAAGAAAAATTTGACTTTGTTTTGGCGGATCTCGGCGTATCGTCTATGCAGATTGACAATCCGGAGCGCGGATTTACGTTTAAGCAGGATGGCCCGCTCGATTTGCGCTTGGATCCGACTTCCGGCACCTCTGCGGCGCAGCGCCTGCGTGAGCTGGAAGAAGATGAGCTGGTAGGTTTGCTGGTAGAAAATTCTGATGAACCGTATGCACAGTGCATTGCATCGGAAATCATGCGGACTTTTGCTCGCGGAGAGAGCATTGACACGACACGTCAGCTGTATGATGCAATTGCCCGTGCCCTGTCGTTCCTGCCAAAGAATGAGCAGAAGGATATGGTCAAAAAATCCTGCCAGCGCTGCTTTCAGGCACTTCGCATTGATGTGAACAGCGAATTTGAAGTGCTGTATGCTTTTTTGGAGAAACTGCCAATGGTACTCAAGCCGGGCGGCCGTGTGGCGATTTTGACCTTCCATTCCGGTGAAGATAGACTGGTGAAAAAGGCGTTCAAGCAAGGCGTGCGCGATGGCGTGTACCGTGAGGCGGCACGTGATGTCATTCGTCCGTCAGCAGAGGAGTGCTATCAAAATCCGCGTGCGCATTCCACGAAAATGCGCTGGGCAATCAAAGCGTAAAACAACTTGAAAAAATCGCTGGGAAAAACTATCATGTTTGCTGATTTTCAGGCAATTTGTGCCTGACGCTTGACAGATTGTGTAAAACATGATATTCTCAGAAACGATAAACATATAAAAACACTGGGAAATGCGCTGCATTTCCTATTCACACTACACCAATACCTAATCAGGAGAAATGACGTATGATTCGTGAGATTCAGGATGAAATCCTGCGCCTGAAAAAAGAGCAGGATGTATGTATTTTGGCACACAGCTATGTGGCAAGAGAAATTTCGGAAGTTGCTGACTTTGTTGGCGATTCCTATGGTCTGAGCGTACAGGCAATGAGCGCACCGCAGAAGACGGTTATCATGTGCGGCGTTCGCTTCATGGCAGAGACTTGCAAGATTCTCTCCCCGGAGAAGACGGTTTATCTGGCAAATCCAGTAGCTGGATGTCCGATGGCTGAGCAGATGGATAAGGATCTGATCGGCGCTTGGAAGAAGGCAAATCCGGATTATACCGTCGTTGCATATATCAACACGACCGCAGAGCTGAAGACGATTTGTGATGTATGCTGCACCTCTTCTTCCGCAGTGAAGATTGTAAACAATCTGGATACCGACAAGATTCTGTTTATTCCGGACTGCAATCTGGGTCAGTTCGTGGCAGATCAGTGCCCGGACAAGGAAATTAAGTTGCTGCAGGGCGGCTGCCCGATTCATGCTGCTGTTCCGAAGAGAGCAGTAGACGAAGCTCGCGCAGCACATCCGGACGCGCTGCTGCTGGTTCATCCGGAGTGTGTACCGGCTGTTGCTTCTCAGGCTGACTACGTTGGTTCCACCACCGGCATCATGAACTATGCAAAGAATTCCGATGCCAAGGAGTTCATTATCGGCACGGAAATCAGCATCGCTGAGCACCTGCAGTATGACTGCCCGGATAAGAAGTTCTATCCGCTGAGCAAGCAGCTGATTTGCCCGAACATGAAGTCGACCACGCTGGTAGATGTCCTCAACGTACTGAAGGGCAACGCAGGCGAGGAGATCACCATGGACGAAGAGACTCGTCTGGCAGCAAAGCACTGCATTGACGAAATGATTCGCCTGGGCGGCTAATGATTTTAGAAATAGTATCGGCTCTGCTTTCGCACGGAAGTAGAGCCGTTCTTTTTGAGGAGAGGTTGACTCGATGAAGGAAAAAATTCTCGCAGCAATGAGCGGTGGCGTAGACAGCTCCGCAAGTGCAGTTTTACTGCTGGAACAGGGATATGATGTGGCAGGCGTGACAATGGCTCTGTACGATCAGGGCGACATTGGCAAAAAGACCCGTTCGTGCTGCTCGGCAGATGATATTGCAGACGCACGCAGTGTGTGTGCACGTCTGGGCATTGACCATTACGTGTTTAATATGGGCAATATTTTTCATAAAGAGGTCATTGACCGGTTCATTTCCGGCTATCAGTGTGGTTTGACGCCGAATCCCTGCATTGACTGCAATAAGTATGTCAAGTTTGATGCCCTGCTGCGTCGGGCGGGAGATGTTGGCTGCTGGCGTATTGCAACCGGACATTATGCCCGTATTGAGTATGATACGGCTGCCCAGCGCATTCTGCTCAAAACAGCGGCAGATGACCACAAAGATCAGACGTATTTCCTGTATTCGATGACACAGGAGCAGCTGGCTCGCGTGAAATTTCCGCTTGGCGGCTTGACCAAGCCGGAGACCCGTCGTCTGGCAGAGAAAGCGATGCTGACAAATGCCAGAAAGCCGGACAGTCAGGATATTTGCTTTGTACCGGATGGAGATTATGCAGGATTTATTGAACGCACCACAGGCGAAGCACCGAAGCCGGGCGATTTTCTGGATACCGAGGGACATGTGATCGGCCAGCATCGCGGACTTGTGCATTACACTGTCGGCCAGCGCAAGGGCTTAGGCTTTGCATTCCCAGAGCCGCATTATGTCTGCTGTAAAGATGCTGTGCACAATACGGTGACGATTGGCACGTCTGACCAACTGTTTGCCAAAAGGCTGTTGGCAGGCGAGTGCAACTGGATTGCCGTGGACAAGCTGACTGCGCCGATGCGCGTGCAGGCAAAGATTCGCTATGGACAAAAGGCACAGCCAGCCACGCTGTTCCCGGATGAGCACGGAACTGTAATCGAATTTGACGAGCCGCAGCGTGCGATTTCGCCGGGTCAGGCAACCGTTTGGTATGATGGAGATGTCGTTGTCGGCGGCGGCACGATTATCAAGAGCTTATAAGAATGCAGCAAAGCTCCTCTGTTTCCCATGGGA
>NZ_JBNMHC010000119.1:0-6290 GCF_050872565.1 Butyricicoccus sp.
CTGCAATCGCTGGTACAACGGTCGAAGCTGAAAATCTTCCAAATCCCATGCATGTGCCGAAGCGAGAACCGCCGTTCCACAGTGCGCCGCGCATTCTGCGGCAAAAATATCCGCTTCTGACGTAATCTCATCCAAAACAAGTACCTGCGGCGACATCGTTTTGACCAACATCATGGCCGCCTGTGCTTTGGGACAGCCGTCTATCACATCGGTATGTCTGCCAATATCAAATTGCGGAACACCATGATGCAGCGCCGCCAGCTCTGACCGCTCATCCGCAATGGCAGTGCGAACGTGTGCATCGGACAACTGCCGAGCAATATCCCGCAGCAGCGTCGTCTTTCCCCAGCCGGGCGGAGACAAAAACAATGCGTTGTGCAAATGTGTGCCATCCTGCAGCTGTTGCAGCAGTTCCGGCGAGGCGACTCCTTTGATCTGGCGGGCGATGCGAATATTGAGAGAAGAAATGCTGCGAAAAGAAAGCATATCTCCATCTTGTACGGCAGTCTGCCCGCACACGCCGATGCGATGTCCGCCGCGAATCGTCAAAAATCCCTGCCGCAAGCTATCCGCACAAGTATGAATCGAATATTCAGCCGCTCGTTCCAAGGTGTTTTGGATTTCTGTTCCGTGAAGAACAGCATCTCCCACACGCTGTTCCTTTCCATCTGCGACAAGATACATCGGCTGTTCTACGCGCAGACGCAGTTCTTCACAGCGCAGCTGTGTCTCCATTGGCAGCCGCTGTAAGGCTTGCCTTCGCTCTAAAAGCAGACAGGCGCAGGCTTGTTTGAGCCGCTGTTCCATATTCGCCCTCCTCTCTGACATGATGTTGATTCAGCTTATGTGCACTGTCTCTGCCCTAGAACGAAAAATAAGAGGATTTTCCAGAAATTTGCACGCAAGTTATCTATTTACAACTTTTGCATCCTCTCAGAATTCTTTGCATAATTATTGATTTTCGTAAAAAAAGATTCCAAAGGTATTGTGAAAATTCCTCAAATATTGTATTATAAGATTAGTTGGTTTATCTAAAAAGATATTGTTGATTGATTGGTTTGTGTAATTACAATGTTTTATTGATATTAGGAGGATATTTTCATGTATCAAATTCTTGAAAAGCGTCGTTTGAGTTCAAACGTAGTCCTGCTGGTCATCGATGCACCGTATGTTGCAAAGAAGGCTGAGCCGGGTCAGTTTATCATTCTCCGCGTTGATGCGGATGGCGAGCGTATCCCGCTGACCATCTCTGCATATGACCGCGAGAAGGGTACCATTACGATCGTTGTCCAGGAAGTTGGCGCAACAACCATGAAGCTGGGTCAGCTCAACGAGGGCGACTGCCTGCATGACTTTGTTGGTCCGCTGGGCAAGGCTTCTGAATTCGACGGCATCAAGAAGGCTGCTGTTGTCGGCGGCGGTCTGGGCTGCGCTATCGCACTGCCGCAGGCACAGAAGCTGCACGATATGGGCGTTGATGTAGATCTGATCGCAGGCTTCCGCAATACAGACGCTATCATTCTCGAAGACGAGATGAAGGGCGCATGTTCCAGACTGACGCTGGTAACCGATGACGGTTCCAACGGTCACAAGGGCTTTGTTACCGACGCTCTGAAGGAGCTGATTGAGGCTGGCAACAAGTACGACATCGTTATTGCTATCGGTCCGATGATTATGATGAAGTTCGTCTGCAAGACGACCGAGCCGTATGGCATCAAGACCATCGTTTCCATGAACACCATCATGGTTGACGGCACCGGCATGTGCGGTGGCTGCCGTCTGACTGTTGGCGGCGAGACCAAGTTTGCTTGTGTAGACGGCCCGGACTTCGACGGTCATCAGGTTGACTTCGATGAGGCTATGCGCCGTTCCGCTATCTACAAGCCGCAGGAGCAGGCTGCTAGAGAGCACCAGTGCAATCTCATGAAAATGGAGGTAAAGTAAAGATGGCAAAGCCGAATATGTCCCCAATTAAGAATCCGATCCCGGAGCAGGATCCGAACGTAAGAAACAAGAACTTCTTGGAAGTTTCTCTTGGTTATGATGAAGCTACCGCAGTGGACGAAGCAACCCGCTGCTTGAATTGTAAGAACAAGCCGTGTGTTGGCGGCTGCCCGGTAAACGTACAGATTCCGGACTTTATCTCCCTGATTAAGGAGGGTAAGTTCCTCGAAGCAAACGCAAAGATCAAGGAAACCAGCTCCCTCCCGGCTGTATGTGGTCGTGTATGCCCGCAGGAGAGCCAGTGCGAGAGCAAGTGTGTACGCGGCATCAAGGGCGAGCCGGTTGGCATTGGTCGTCTGGAGCGTTTCGCTGCTGACTATGCTATGGCACATCCGTCCACCGATCCGATTGAAGTACCGGAGTCCAACGGCCACAAGGTTGCTGTTGTTGGTGCAGGCCCTGCTGGTCTGACCTGTGCAGGCGATCTGGTAGCAAAGGGTTACGATGTTACCGTATTTGAAGTACTGCACACCGCTGGCGGCGTTCTGATGTACGGCATTCCGGAGTTCCGTCTGCCGAAGGCAATTGTACAGAAGGAAATCGACACCCTGAAGGCAAAGGGCGTAAAGTTCATGCTGAACTTCGTTGTTGGCCGCACGGAGACCATTGACGACCTGTTTGCTGCTGGTTACGAGGCTATCTTTGTAGGTTCCGGCGCTGGTCTGCCGAACTTCATGCGCATCCCGGGCGAGGGCTTTAACGGCGTTTACTCCGCAAACGAGTATCTGACCCGTGTTAACCTGATGAAGGCATACAAGGAAGATTCTGACACCCCGATTTACCACGCAAAGCGCGTTGCTGTATTTGGCGGCGGCAACGTAGCCATGGATGCTGCTCGCTGCGCAAAGCGTATGGGTGCAGAAGAAGTATACATCGTATACCGTCGTTCCGAGGCTGAGCTTCCGGCACGTAAGGAAGAAGTTCACCATGCTAAGGAAGAGGGCATCATCTTCAAGCTGCTGGCTAACCCGATTGAAATCTATGGCGATGATGATTTCCACGTAAAGAGCGTACATATCCAGAACATGGAGCTGGGTGAGCCGGATGCTTCCGGTCGTCGCCGTCCGATCCCGATTGAGGGCAGCACAGACGTTCTCGATGTTGATGCTGTTATCGTTGCTATCGGTACTTCCCCGAACCCGCTGATCCGCACCACGACTCCGGGGCTGGAAGCAAACCGCAAGGGCTGCATCGTAGCTGATGAAGTTGGCGCAACATCCAAGGAAGGCGTATTCGCAGGCGGTGACGCTGTTACCGGTGCTGCTACTGTTATCCTGGCAATGGGCGCTGGCAAGAAGGCTGCTGCTGCTATGGATGAGTACATTCAGAACAAGAACAAGTAATTTGATCTGAAGATAAAGCAATCCCCTGTCGGAAAACCGGCGGGGGATTGTTTCGTCTTTATGTAGGAAATCGGAGCAAATACCGCGCTCCTTCCGGTTTTATGGTTCGCTCCGCAATGCAAATCTTGCCGTCTTTCGCTTTTATCAGGTAATCTCCCTGTGTCAGGCAAATATGCCCTTCCCACGCGTAAATATCCAAGATGTCTTCGTGCGCATCTATGCTGTGCGCTCTATCACTTAAAAAATCGTTGATCTGCTCTATATTCTTGCCATTCCAACAGACCGCATTTTCCAGCTGCAATTCTGCGTCACTGAGAGAAAATATTCCGTGCGCGTCTCTTGTGGGCAGCTTTGCCTCTATTGTACCGATAATGTACCCCGAAACAAAAGACTTCTCTTCTTCCGGCAGCATCGTGAATACCTGCATAATATCTCGATACATAGCCTGCCGTTCTTCCTGTGTCATAATAATCCTCCTCTTTCATATCCGGATTATTGTTTACTATGTCTCAATTATATGCGATTTTATCTCTTTAGTCAAGATTTGCCCTCGTTTTTATTTACTTTGTCTCGAACATATGATATATTTTATACATACGGAGGTGTTTGCATGTCAGAGTATATAGAAACAATTGGAGATAGAATCCGAAAGATTCGAGAAGAAAAGTCGCTGACGCAGGCAGCCTTCGGCAAAAAATTATTTCTTGAACGTTCAGCAATTTCGCTCATTGAACGCAATTTAAGAACTCCAACTGAGCGTGTCTTACAAGATATTTGTCGTGAATTTCACGTAAACAAGCAATGGCTGACCAACGGTGAAGGAGATATGTTTCTCGCGCCGAGCGATGAAGATCTCAACGAGCAAATCGAGCGCATTATGGCGGGTGAAAACGAGTTCCACAAAAACATGTTTCGCCTGTTGGCAAACTTCGATGACGAAGATTTAATTGCTCTCGAACGGCTGGTAAAGAAACTAGCACAGACCGAAAAAGAGTAACGAATACAAGAACCCCCGACACAGTTCTCCGTGTCGGGGGTTAATACTTATGCACAAACTGTTCCTTCTTGATAGCACACGTGAATGTATTCTCTCGATTGATAATAAAAATCTGTATTGTAGTTAGAAATCGCAGCGTCTATCCAAGAAGTATATACTTCATATAATACATCTATCACATGATCTGTATCTTCCTTTTCCCCACAGACATCCTCTATCAGTCGTTCATATACTTCACCGATTGTCCAATAATCTGGTACCGTGTATCGGCACGTTGCCACGTTATCAAATGAACCGGTCGAAATCGTAAAATTGGTAATGAAATCATCTGCCGTTTTAGCAATTGGCTCGCAATGAAATACATCTGCATAGCGATATATGCGTTTGATAACCTTTTTGCCTAATATCTGTACCAGTTCCGCACGTTTTAATTTTTGTTCTCGTCCAATAAACTCAATCAGACTGCAAGTATAGAATAGTGCACTGTTATTCTTCATCGGATACCTCATATCCCTTCACAAAAGTCAGTGTTGCCAAGGCGCGTGCCGTGTGAAAACTAATCTGGTGTGTTGGTTTTTTGAACTTTGCCAACTCCCAAAACGCCTCTCTACTGATTTTACCATCCACAAAATTTTGAACATAGTTGAATATTGCTACTATTATTTTACCCGAACGACGAAATAAAATCAATCTTTCCTTCTATCAAGATAGAAGAACCCCCGACACAGTTCTCCGTGCCGGGGGTTCCTTTTACTTGTCAATCAAATTACTTGTGCTCTTCGATGTACTTCATCAGATCGCCGATAGTTACCATCTTGGTAGCTTCTTCGTCCGGAATCGTTACGCCGCACTCTTCCTCCAGATCCATCATCAGCTCAACGATGTCAAGGGAATCAGCCTGCAGGTCTTCCTTGATCTTGGTGTCAAGGGTCAGGGTGCTTGCATCTACATCGAACTTATCAGCCAGCATTTCACAAATCTTCTCAAACATAATGTGTTCTCCTTTTTCAGTTATGTATTTTCATAAAAAACGCCGATTTTCCGGAATTTTTCATATCGCTGTGTTTGTAATTCCTGTTCAGACATCGCGGACAATCGCTTGAGCGATGTTACCAGCGTTGCCTTGATATTTTTAAAGTACGCAGCCTGCGTCATTCCTTCTTTAATAATACCCTCAATCATACCAAATTGCAAGAGATCATCCGCAGTAATATGCAGCGCCTGCGCCGCGTCCAATTCGCGGGATGCATCCTTCCAGAGAATGCTTGCGCAGCCGCGCGGAGAAATGACAGAATAAATGGCATTCTGCATCATATATACTTCGTTGGCAACTGCAATGCCCAATGCGCCGCCGCTGCCGCCTTCTCCGGTCACAACCGAGATTACTGGTACTTTCAGTCCCATAAACTCATAAAGATTGCGTGCAATGGCTTCGCCCTGTCCACGCTCTTCTGCACCAACACCGCAAAAAGCACCTGCGGTATCTACAAAGCAGATAATCGGACGATGGAACTTTTCTGCCTGTTTTGCCAAACGCAGTGCCTTGCGATAGCCTTCCGGATGCGCCATGCCAAAATTGGCTGCAATGTTCTGCTCTGTTGTGTGTCCCTTGCGCTGTCCAATGATAGTGACCGGCGTACCGTTCAGCCGTGCGATACCGGCACACATAGCATGATCTTCGCCATACAGGCGGTCTCCATGCAGTTCCATGAAGTCGGTGAAGATTTCTTTTACAATATCGTCAATATTTGGTCGTTCAATGTCGTGAATGACGGCCAGCTGACGAGCCATTGTTTTTTGATTCATTCTTCAAACCTCCTTTGCTTACCGGATAGCCGTGCAGAGATAATAACGATGTCAGTGTCTGCTTGAGTTCACCGCGCGGAACAATGGCATCACAGAAGCCATGCTCCAGCGTAAATTCTGCAGATTGGAAGGTAGACGGC
>NZ_JBNMHC010000120.1:0-6261 GCF_050872565.1 Butyricicoccus sp.
TCGGTGCACCAATCCTGCCCGCGTTCTATTAAAAACCGTTCGACTTGCTGCCGTTCCACAGCGATGAGCGGACGCACAATATTGCCGCGCACCGGCGGAATTCCCGCCAGACCGGCACTGCCCGTGCCGCGAATCAGATGAAACAGCATGGTCTCCAAATTATCATCCGCGGTGTGCGCTGTCGCCAAATACGGTGCGTGCAGTCTCTCGGCACACCGCGCAAAGAAATCATATCGGATTTCCCGCGCCGCAGTCTCTGCGGACAGCTTTCGCTTTTCCGCCTCTGCAAATACATCGCATCGTTCGGATACGAACGGGATGTCATGCGCTTCGCAGAGCGTTCGGCAAAACGCTTCGTCTGCATCCGCCTGCGCGCCGCGCATCCCGTGATTGAGATGACAAGCACAGACCTGATAGCCCAGCTCCTGCAAGCACAGCACCAAGCTGACGGAATCTGCGCCGCCGGAAAGTCCGCACAGCACGCGCGCGCCATCCGGCAGCATATGATATTGTCTGATCGTATGACGTACCAGCTGTTTCATTCGTGCCTTCGATCCTGATTATAAAACGTGGTGTACTGACCGATCCACTGTAAAAAGACAGAGCCGGTCGCACCGTGTCGGTTTTTGGCAATGATGACTTCGGCGTTGTTTTTCTCTTCGCTCTCATCATCATAGTAATCATCGCGGTAAATAAACAGAACGATGTCTGCATCCTGCTCAATCGCACCGGATTCACGCAAATCCGACAGCATCGGACGCTTGTCCTCACGCTTTTCCACCGCACGCGACAGCTGCGACAGACAAACAACCGGAACATTGAGTTCCTTCGCCATAATCTTCATCGCACGCGAGATCTCGCCAATCTCATTGACGCGGCTCTCATTGCGTTTGCCCGACTGCATCAGCTGCAAATAGTCGATGCAGATGAGGCCGAGATTGTCGCCCAATCGGCGGCATTTCGCCTTGATTTCCGCCACGGTAATCGCCGGATTGTCATCGACATAAATGTGCGTCTTTGCCAGCACATTGGCAGCCCGCGCCATTTTTGTCCAGTCCTCCGGGTCCAAATCGCCGGTCTTGAGCTTCTGCGAATCAATCACGGCCTCCTGCGACAGCAGACGGGATGCCAGCTGATCTTTGCTCATTTCGAGCTGAAACAGCACAACATCTTTGCTCGTGTGCTTCGCCGCATACAGCGCGACATTGAGCGCAAACGCCGTCTTGCCCATGCCCGGACGAGCAGCAATCAAAATCAAGTCGGATTTATTGAGACCCGTCAGCCGTCTGTCCAAATCATGGAAGCCGGTCGGCAGTCCCGGCAGACCGTTTTCGCTCTGGGACAGCTCATCCAGGCGATTGTACACGTCCATAATGACGCTTTTAATCGGAGACAAGCCCTGTACTTCGCGGCCATGCCGGACGGCATAAATCTTTTGTTCTGCCGCTTCCGCGATGTCGCTTGCCTCGCCTGCGCCCTCATATGCCATCGCCTGAATATCTGCGCCCGCCGCGGCGACTTCACGCAGCATACTCTTATCTCGAATGATATGGGCATACTCGCGCACACCGGCAGCCGTCGGCGTGACATCCATGAGCTGTGCCAAGTACGCTCTGCCGCCTGCATCATCGTACAGACCGTTCATCTTCAGCTCATTGAGCACGGTCACGGCATCAATGCGGACAGAATCCGTAAACATCGAGAAAATGGTCTCAAAAATGCGGCGATTTTCCTCTGCATAGAAGTCCTCCGGCCGCAGCAGCTCAATGACCTCCGGAATACACGATGGGTCGATCAGCATAGAGCCAATGACCGCTTGTTCCGCTTCCACCGCCTGCGGCAGCTGCCGCGACAGCAGTTCATCCATCGCCATGCTTGTTCGCTCCTTTCGTGAAAGATGAAAAATCCACCTCCCCGTTAGGGGAGGCTGGATGCATTACTCTACCTCAGTAACCTGAACCTTCAGCTTGCCGACAACTTCCGGATACAGCTTGACTTTCAGCTCATAGGTGCCGAAGCTCTTGATGGCTTCGTCCATGACGATCTTGTTCTTGCTGATCTCGATGCCGTGCTCCTTCTTGAGCTGGGTTGCGATTTCCTTGCTGGTGACAGAGCCGAAGATACGGCCGCTGGTGCCGCCCTTTGCCGTCAGATGTACCATGATGGACTCAAACTTCTTGGCATTTGCCTCAGCCTCTGCGCGCTCCACAGCCTGACGATGCTTCTTGGATTCCTCCGCCTGCTTCATCTGGTTCATGTTGTCTGCGTTTGCGAGAACTGCCAGCTTGCGCGGCAGAAGGAAGTTTCTGCCGTATCCCTCAGAGACTTCTACGAGCTGACCCTTTTTGCCCTGACCCTTTACGTCCTGCTGTAAAATAACTTTCATAATGAAAAACCTCCAATGTTGGTATCGTTATTCGTCGTCTTGTGTGTTTTGATCCAAGTAGGCTTCGATTGCCTTCATGATCTGTTCCTTGGCTCTGAGCCAATCGGTATTTCTCAGCTGCGCACCGGCTGCCGTCAGGCTGCCGCCGCCACCAAGCATCTCGGTGAGCACTTGGACATTGACTGCACCCATGGAACGCGCGGACACCACAATGTCATTTCCATTCGGAAACGCCACAATGCTGGCGCGCACGCCGATGATATTGAGCAGCTCATCCGCCGCCTGCGCCGCTGTCGGCCGCGTGACCGGAAAGTCTGCCACCGCGACAACAATACCGCCCGGTGCATTCTCCGCGCACGAAATGACGCGTTCGCGCTGCATATAATCCTGAAAGGAATTCTGAAACAGCCGCTTGACGGCAATCATGTCCGCACCGGCGCGGCGCAGATACGCCGCCGCCTCAAACGTGCGCACACCAGCTTTAATCGAGAAGCCCTTGGTATCCAGAAAAATACCCGCCAGCAGACTCTCCGCCTCGACGCGGCTGATCGTCTGATTGGGTACCATATATTGCAGCAGCTCACTCACCAGCTCGCTGGCAGAAGATGCCGACGGTTCATGCATATTGACGGCGCAGTTTTCAATATAATCTGCGGCACGTCTGTGATGGTCAATGACAGCGACCTTGCGGAAGCGAGACAGCAGCTCCGGCGCATCGACAAAATCCGGCCGGTTGGTATCGACAACGACCATCAGGCTGTTGCCGTCAATCAGCTCTTCTGCCTCTTCCGGCTCGATAAACACGCCGTCATAGTCGCCGCTCGCCTCTACGCGCTCCAGCAGCGGCATCGCGAGCGTCTGTGCGCGGTGCAGGACAACATGCACTTGTTTTCCTCTGCTGCGCGCGGCGCAGACAACGCCGACAGCGGCGCCCAGCGCGTCAATATCCGAATGATGATGTCCCATGACAAATACCTGCGACGAGTCGCGCATGAGCTGACCCAGTGCATTTGCCATGACACGGGATTTTACCTTGGTTCGCTTCTCGACTTCCTTGGCAACGCCGCCAAAGAACTCAAACGCATACCGGTTCTTGATGACCGTCTGATCGCCGCCGCGGCTCAGCGCCATATCCAGCGCGAGCTGGGCAAACTCGTATTTTTCCTGTAAGGTCTTGCCGTCTCTGCCAATGCCGATGGACAGCGTGGCATTGATGCCCTCGCGCGACACAATAGAGCGCACCGCATCGAGCACAGAGAACTTATCCTGCGTGATTTGCGCCAAATTGCGCTCTTCCATCACGAAAATATACTTATCGCGGTCAAATTTCCGCAGCACACCTTCAATATCTTTTGCCCACTCGGCAATGCGATTGTCAATAGACGCGAGCATGGTTGACTTTTCCGAATCATTGGCATTTTTGACCAGTTCTTCGTAGTTATCAATCGAGATAATCGAGACAACCGGCCGTGTCTCCTCATACTTCTGTCGAAGCGAAATCAGCTCGGTACAATCCAGCCAATACAGCGTCATCAACACGCTGGTGCTGCCGTCCATCGGGCGCACGCGCGAGCCGATCACCATATAATACTTCTCGCCGATTTTGACTTCAGACGGATATACGGATTTGTCCTCTGTCAGCCAAGAGGTGTCAAAGCCCGGAATAATATCCTCCAGCGTCTGCTCGAACAAGCTGTCATGCATGTCGTACACGGAGTGAAACTGCTCATTGCACCAGATGACCTGCCCGTTTCCAATCATGCAGACGGTAATCGGCATCGGAATATCAATAAAGTTCTGTCTGGTCTCGTTGTCTGTTCCGCCGGACAGGCTCTCCAAATATTGTAAGATCTCCTGATTGCGGCGGCGCATGGTCACTACATAATAAATATACAGAATGGCGCAGACTGCCATCTCAAACAACGCCAAAAACAGAGAGAAAAAAGCACTCACGCAGGCGAAGATCAAGAACACCACAAAATACATGCCGAAGCCCGGCTCCAGAATTCTTGCCAGTCGCTTATCCAAGATGCACAGCCTCCTTTCTCGTTTTTCGATGAACGAAAAACCATGATGGCGCACTGCCACCAATACATACTGCATTATAGCAAAACATACCCCATAATGCAATCATCCTGCGCAAATTTGGCGATAAGAAACGTGCAGGAAATCCCTTAATTTTCCTGCACGTTATCGGTTTCTTGTGTTTTTTCCTGTTTTTTTGTCGAACGGAACAGCCACAGCTTCATTTCCTCGATAAAGCGGTCATACGCGCGCACAATCGGCGGCGCACTGAGCAGCCAAGAAAGGAGAAAGGAATACAGCACCAAAAGAATCAGCTGCGGCACGCCGCCCGCCAGCTTTCCCGGATATTTGAGATGCGCAAAGCTCGGCATGAACCAATTGATGATTTTGCAGACAAAGCCCCAATGTCCGACAATCCACAGCATCGGAAACGCGTGCAGCATGTACACGGTCATGCTGCCCTTGCCGATGCTCGTCAGCAAGCCGCGCCTAGAGCACACGATGCGCAGCAGCAAGATGCCGAGCAGCGGCGCCGCCAGATACATGGCGAGTCGAAATTCCATGCCTGCCCACGGCGTCAGCCCCTGCCGCGCATAGGAATTGACGAGCTGAAACGGATGGCTGGAGCCTTTTTTCGTCGGCAAAATATCCGTCATCCACAGCGCGAGAAAGGCTCCCGCGCCCGCGCCGAACCACGCAATCGGGAGCGGGATCTTGCGAATGCGCCCCATCTGCTCCGGCGTACAATAGTATCCGAGCAGATAAAACGGCAAAAAGCAAATGGTTCGCGACAGCGACAAATCCCGCCCAATGCTCGGATCGCCGCCGACCAACAGCGCAACGACGAGCGAAATCGGCAGCAGCCAGCGAATGCGCAGCAGCTCCGGCATCAGCACGCGGATAATCAGCAGTGTCAGCAAAAACCAATACATATTGAGCGGGCGGAGCAGAGTATACTGCATCCCCGGCTCCTGTCCCGCACGCATGAGATAATACAGCGTATTAAACAGTAAAAACGGAATGAGATATTCCGCCCAGGCGGCATCGCGGCGTTTTTCCGCATGTTTTCCAAAATATCCGCACAGGAACAGAAACAACGGCATCTGCACAGCGAGCACGATTGTCCGGATCGTGAACAGCAGCGGCGTCTTCTGTCCCAGCATATCATAGATGTGTACATATACCACGCTGATGATGAGCAGCCCCTTCAGGTTGTCCAGCGCGGCATCTCTTCCCCTTGCCAAACCGGTTCCTCCTATTTGCCCTCCGATGTCGTTTCATCGGATGTCTCTGCTTGCTTCGGAGTCTCCTGCTTATTTTGTTCCGTCCGCGCAGGCAGATGAACCGGATGTCCCTGTTCATCTATGGATTCCAGCCAAGCATAGTCTGTCGCCTGTATCGGCAGATTCTTCTTTCTCAGACTGCGCGCAATGATGTCGCCCAAGATATGTTTGATGACAGCGAACAGCGGCACGCCAATCAGCATACCGACAAAGCCAAACAGGCCGCCGAACAGCAGGATAGAGAACAGAACCCAGAAGCTGGACAAACCGGTGGAGTTGCCCAAAATCTTCGGGCCGAGAATGTTGCCGTCAAACTGCTGAAGCAGCAGGACAAAAATCAGGAAATACAGTGATTGCAGCGGAGATACGATGAAAATGATAATAAAGGATGGAATCGCGCCGATAAACGGGCCAAAAAACGGGATAATATTGGTCACGCCGATAATCACGCTGACCAGCATCGCAAACGGCATGTTCATGATATTGAGAATCACAACGGAAATCAAAAAGATGATGAACGAATCGAGCAGCTTGCCGGTGATAAAGCCGGTAAATGCCTGATTGGCA
>NZ_JBNMHC010000121.1:0-6225 GCF_050872565.1 Butyricicoccus sp.
TTCAAAGCGATTGATGGTAAATGCACCGGAGCCGATAAACTCCAGAGCAAGGGAAATACCATGCGGCTCGCAAAGATCTGCCATTTGGTTAATCATCTCGACAGCGTCTTCCTTGATTTCAGGGATGGAAGCGTGTTCTTCAATGTTGAAGCTCGGAATCAAAGCGATGGTTTTCAGACCAATCGTGTCGAAAATCGGAATCAGGCGATTTAACTCGTCAAAAACCTTCTGCTTTTCTTCCGGTGTGCGCTTCCAGTTAAAGAACAGCAAACCGCTGTAGCTGGACGGCTTGAGATGATGAGTGTTGAACCATTCTGCCAGTTCCTCTGCCGTGTGATCTTTTAAGTATTCATCTAAAATATCAAAACGCAGATCAATGTAATCAAAGCCATACTTTTCAGCGGCTTCCAAATCAGCCATCATGGAATGATCGGGGCAGTGGTCACAAGAACCCTGATTAAAACAAAGTTTCATAATGCGTTCCTCTTTTCGTTAGTCTGGATAAGCTGCTGCCAGCGGCTTCATAAATTCAACGCCTTCTGCCAGCGGATTTTTCGGGAATCCGGTGTAATCCTCCAATTCAACGGACAGAATGCCGTTGTAGCCTGCCTGATGGAGTTCCTTCAAGAAGGAAGCCCACCATGCACTATCGCGTCCCTTGCCCGGAACATCAAAGCTCCAAGAACGGGCATCCATGTCAGCGCCCTTTTTGTTGTCCAGATTGCCATTTACCATTTGCTGCTGCTTGTGGAACACGCAGTCCTTCAGATGAACATGGAAAATAGATTCCGGAACAGCACGGATAATATCTCTGCCGTCTCCGCCCATCCACATCATGTGACT
Source organism: Butyricicoccus sp. (assembly GCF_050872565.1). GTDB lineage: Bacteria > Bacillota > Clostridia > Oscillospirales > Butyricicoccaceae > Butyricicoccus_A. The sequence continues at coordinate 844 of NZ_JBNMHC010000121.1, forward strand.
GGGATCCATGTTGATACCGAGGACATCCTTGCAGTCGCCGACACCTTCGCACAGACGCTCAAAGGTTTGCAGGTTATAAACGAGACAAGTTGGGTGCAGCTCAAAAGCAATGCGAACGCCATAACTGCGCGCTTCCTCTGCAATTTCCTTCCAGGCAGGGATGGCGACAGTGTTCCACTGGTAATCCAGGATCTCATAATTTTCTGGCGGCCAATGTGTCGTAACCCAGTTCGGACGTTCATCATTCGGGCCGCCTGCCGGCAAACCGGAATTGGCAACGACTGTCTTGACGCCGAGCATAGAAGCAATTTTGAATGCCTTGGTCAAAATTTCGCGGTCTTTCTTGCCTTCAATTGGATGCAGAACATTGCCGGCGCCGTTTAATGCGTCAATCTGAATGCCGTGTGCTTTGAATGGCTTTAAATATTCTTCTGCGGACAGCTTGCCGGAGAGCAGATCGTCAGCCGGTACATGGCTCATCGGAGACCAGCCGCCGCAGCCAAGCTCTACGCCTTTGATGCCGAGCTTTTCACAGGTTGCCAGAGTATCTTCGAGAGAATATGCTGCTAAACCATCGGTGAAGACACCAATATGCATATGAATACCTCCTGTATGTATATCCTTTTCCTGTATAGCTTGTGATACAAACCGGAGCGGATGATTGTATTACATCCACTCCGGATGCTGCATCACAAAAAAGAGAAAGTGAAAAAGGAATAAGGATAAAAGATAGAAATCAGTTTAAATGTTATAATCGTTCTTGTCAAACTTGATGTCGAAGGTTCTTGCAGCTTCCTTGATGGATTCCTCATTAAACGGACCATACAGCGGTACGCACGGGAATGCTTCGGAAGAGAAGTAACCGAGAACGACGTTGGTGATCGCGCAATCGTACTTTTTGCTCATCTCGACAACGCGGCGAGCCAGTTCCAGATTCTTCGGGGTTGCATATGGGCTGTTCTTAACGCCTTCCTCGCCCTTTGCAGCGAAGATGTGGAAGAAGCCGGATGCATTGCCCATGAACGGCATCATCAGCGTATCCAGTTCATTCTTGTGATACTCATACAGATCACCCTTGCAAGCGAGCATGGTGTCATCAGCGAGCGGATTCATGTACTTGGCACCGAGGTTCAGCAGAGCCTGATCGGCAATCGGACCGCGGTAGCCCATCTTGCGGCAGTAATCCATAGCGGCTTTCTGACGCTCTGCGGTCCAGTTGGACACGGCAAAGTAACGAATCTTACCTTCGCGGATGAAATCCTGCATGGTTTCAACCATTTCTTCAACCGGAATGCGCGGATCATCGCGGTGGTAGAAGTAAATATCAATGTAATCGGTCTGGAGCAGCTCCAGAGAACCTTCCAGATCGCCGCGCATGTCAGCCTTAGAGCAGCGATTGATGTGCAGATCGTAGTGCGGATTGGTGAATACCGGATGTCCGCCCTTGCTGGTCAGTACGATGTCATGACGGTTCTTGTTGCGCTTCATCCATTCGCCGGTAACGCGCTCGCAGCGGCCTACTTCATGAATGCCGTCTACGGCGATCCAGTCGGAGTAGACATGTGCGCAGTCGATCAGGTTGCCGCCTGCTTCAACAAAGGTGCCGAACATGGAATCAGCACTAGCTGCGTCTCTGCCCCATGCCACACCGGCATCTACCGTGCCCATGCCCATCGGGGAAATGTACAGGTCTGTGTTCGGAATGTTAAAGTTCTTCTCCATTTTTGTTTGCTCCTTTCAAACTCTTTACTGTTGCTCTCTATCTTGTTGATGCGCAATCGCTTGCGCTTGACTGAGTGCATGATACAATGGATTTTATTCGTTGACAATAGGCGAAAACTTACAATAATTTACTGAAAATTTTAGTTATTATATCTAAAATGTAACTTTCTTGCGGTGCTAAATCGCAAAATTGAGAGAAAAAACGAAACAGTTACGTAAACGTTTGCGCAAGTGTTTCGTTTGGGATTTTTGGCTGTGTGCGCGAATACGCAGACTTTACAAGAGAGAAAAGTTCAAAAATTGAGAGAATTCTCGATGTATGCGAAATGTATGAAAAAGTTGCTGTTTTTATTTGATTCATCAAGAAACCTGCTATTTTTGCGGTTGACAGTGCAAAAAAAACGTTGTTATAGTAAACGCAACGGAAATCGTATATGTGAACCGACAAAGAGGAGAGTGTGTTATGCAGAAGAATCAGGAGCTCAAAGTACTGAGTTACGTAAAGAAAGACTTTCAATCCGCGTTTCAAGGAGAGAACATGCCGAAGCTGCTGTATGTAGGAAAGACTCGTCCGGCGGCAAGTGCGCATCCGCGCATTATGCATTCGCACGAGGACTTTTTGGAAATGGTACTGATCGTCAGCGGAAGCGGAGAATATTTTATTCATGACAAGGTATGTCATGTAGAAGCTGGTGACTTGCTGATATATAACTCCGGCGTTGTCCACGATGAATTTGCGGGAAATAAGATTGAAATCGGCAGCTATTGTATTGCTATCGGCGGCATTCAGATGCCGGGACTGCGCAGAGATGCTTTGATTCCGGATGATTGCGGACAGATTTTTTCCTGCGGCGATGCATTTGAAGAAATTCGTGTTTTGCTCGAAATGATGTATCGGAATTTATCCGAATGTTATACTAGGGCTGAGGCTGTATGCAACGGTTTGATGTATGCCTTGCTGGAAAAAGTGCTGGTTATCCTGCATTGTTCTGATCAGACAGAGCGTGAAACGATCAAACCAAATGAACTGGGATTTCAAATCAAAGAGTACATTGACGAACATTATACTGAGCCGATGACGCTGCAAAATATCGCCGATTATCTGCATTTTAGCCCGTATTATCTGTCGCATGTGTTTAAAGAAATGAGCGGATATTCTCCGATTCAGTATCTGATCCGCCGCCGCATCGGAGAAGCGCAGACCTTGCTCATTACAACGGATCTGCCGATTACCCGCATCGGAGAAATGGTTGGATACGAGACACAAAACTATTTCAATTTGCAGTTTACTAAATGCGTGGGAATGCCGCCGAAACGTTTTCGGCAGAACTTTGTCGTACAGGATATAGAACCAAAGCCGCGGCGCAGAATGCGCAGTTATGCACTGGCACGATAGAAAGGAACTATCATGAAAACAGTAAAAATTGGTGTGATTGGACTGGGACGCCTGGGAATGGAGCACGCGACAAATATTTCCTCACGTGTTCCGGGAGCAGAATTGGCGGCGGTTTGCGATGTCCATGCGCAGCGCGTCGAGCAGGTAATGGAAGAGCTGGCGGTTCCATATGGATATACAGATTTTGCAGAAATGTGTGAAAATCCGAAATTGGATGCCATTGCTGTTGTGTCTCCTTCTGCGCTGCATCCACAGCAAATTGCATTGGCACTTTCCAAAGGAAAGCATGTCTTTTCCGAAAAACCACTGGGAACGACAGTGGCGCAGTGCAAACAGGCGGAAAAGGCTGTAGAAGCGTATCCAGACCGCATTTTTATGCTGGGATTTATGCGCAGATATGATACTTCGTATATGCAGGCAAAAAAGATCGTTGATGCGGGCAGGATTGGAAGAATTATCATGATTCGTTCTTATACGCAAGAATGTATTAAGACGATTGAAGGAGCGATTCAATTTGGTCCGACTTCCGGCGGTGAATTTTTAGACATGTGCATTCATGACATTGATACCTTTCGCTGGTTTACCGGTTCGGAGCCAAAAGAGCTGTGGGCGACGGGAGACTGTTATGAATTTCAAGAGTTTGCCGAATGGAATGATGCGGACAATGCCAGCTGTCTGATGAAATTTAGAAATGGCACGATGTGTTTTACGTTTGCGGGACATGCTGCACCGCATGGCACCAATGTCGAGACGGAAATTATGGGAACACGCGGCATTCTGCGGATTGGTTCTGTGGGAACGGACAGTTTATTGGAAATTATGTCGCAGGATGGCATCACACGCCAATGCTATCCGGATTTCCAGCGGCGCTGGCATGAAGCCTACATCGAAGAAATGTGCGAATTTGTTCGATGTATTCAGCAAAATCGAAAGCCGGAAGTGTCGGTATATGATGGAACCGCTTGCTCCAAAATTGCGTATTGCTGCAAGGAATCGTTTGAAACAGATCGCTTGCTGCAATATCAAGGATAATTTGGTATAAGAAAATCCAGAAGCTTATGTAAAAACAAGCTTCTGGATTTTTTTATCTTATTGAGAGGATTCGGGCAAAGCGCGGGTTGTCTTACGAATAATGAGTTTGGGAGTAAGAATTACTTTCTGCGGATTCCAATCCTCTTGATTTTCTACCATGTTAATAATCATCTGCGCGGCAAGTTTGCCGATTTGATACCGCAGCTGGTCAACGGTGGTCAGTTCGACCTGCGGCAGACCGGCAATTTCGTCGTTATCAAAGCCGACGATGCCGAAATCTTCTGGAACAGAAAGATTGTGATCGACAGCACATGTATACGCGCCGAGAGCACTGTCATCACAGTGACAATAGATGGCATCCGGCGGATCAGGGAGCTGAAACAGCTTTTCCATCGCCTCGTAACCGGCTTCAATGGTATATCTGCTGTGACAAACCAAAGATTCATCAAATGGAATGCCATATTTTTGTAAAGCACGCTGGTAGCCTTGCTGACGCAAATTAACCATATAAGAAACCGGATAACCGCCCATAAATGCAATGCGCTTATAGCCGCATTGGATCAAATATTCGATAGCCATAAAGCTAGAAGCTTCATTATCAATGTCTACATAACTGATATTTCCCTTCGCAGTATGATTGACCAGGATGGTTGGTATAGAAGCTGGCTCTGTGAAGGGAAGTTCGTCTGTTGATGGATTTAAGATGATGCCATCTACGCGCAGACTTTGCGCCAAAAGAATTTTTTCTCGTTCTATTTCAGGATCCCAATTGGAACTAAACAGCAAGACGTTGTAGTGCTTGGAAGCTAATTCAACTTCCGCAGCTTGTACGATTTTACTGAAGAAATTATGAGAAACATCCGGAATAATTACTGCGATCAGATGGGTATGCTTTCTTGTTAAGCTTTGCGCCATGGCGTTGGGCTGATAGCCGATTTCTTTCATGGTCTGCAAGATGTGCTGACGCGTTTTTTCGCTGACACCTTTTCGGTTATTGATTGCTCGTGATACAGTGCCGACAGAGCAGCCGACGATTTTTGCAACATCTTCGATTGTCTTTCCACCCATAGAATTGTCACCCTCTTTTATGATATAGTGGAATATTGCTTTTTTAATTATACCGGGTTCTACATATGATGTCAACGAAAAACGCATATAATAACGCAAAAATAACCGCAAAAATGCGCTTTTTATTTGTAACAAGAATTGTTTATTGTTGTATCTGCATGAAA
>NZ_JBNMHC010000122.1:0-6190 GCF_050872565.1 Butyricicoccus sp.
AACAATTCCAATCCGCTTTGGGAATACTGGTACAGAGGAGGTCATTTGACTATGGCAGACAAAAACAAATTTGCAGGTACCAAAACAGAGAAAAATCTCTGGGAAGCATTTGCTGGCGAATCACAGGCTCGCAACAAGTACACGTACTTTGCCAGCGTCGCAAAGAAAGCTGGTTTTGAACAGATTGCCGCATTGTTCTTAAAGACCGCGGAAAACGAGAAGGAACATGCCAAGCTGTGGTTCAAAGCACTCGGAGAACTCGGTGATACAGCCGAAAACTTGATTCACGCCGCAGAGGGCGAGAATTACGAATGGACGGACATGTATGACCGCATGGCCAAGGAAGCGGATGAAGAAGGATTTCATGAACTGGCAGAGCAGTTTCGCGGTGTCGCAGCCATTGAAAAGCACCATGAAGAACGCTATCGTGCGCTCCTGCACAATATAGAGGCTCAAGAGGTCTTTGCCAAGAGCGAAGTGAAAATTTGGGAATGCCGCAATTGCGGTCACATTGTTGTTGGCACACAGGCTCCGGATGTCTGTCCGGTCTGCAACCATCCACAGGCTTACTTTGAAATTCACGCAGAAAATTATTAAATCAACGACCGAACCGGACAGCCTGCTACAGGTCGTCCGGTTCGATTGATTTTGGGGATTATAAGAATGAAAAAACGAATCATGACTATTCTGTCAGCGGCAATTCTTGCTGTCATGCTGACCGCCTGCGGAAGCAGTGTGGACACGTCCCAAACTTCCACTTCCACACAAAAACCTGTTGCATCCTCTGAGCAAGGTTCCGGCGTTGTTCAAACAGAAGATACTGCCGCCTCTGCTGTGGATGCCATCACCCGCAAGGCGCGAGATGCCGCAAATACTGCAACAGATGACGAAGTCTCTGAAGCATATACGTACATAAAAACCAATTATACAGACTGTTTCAAAGATACAGAAACCATGGAACAGATGATGTACGCCGGTTGGTTATTGGAATACAAATACGAAGGCAATGCCGAGAAACAAGCATATCACGATCTTGGGCAAAGTGCAGAACAGCTGGTAAAATACGTCTATCGCGGGGCAGATACTGCCGACAGCGATAATACCCAAGCATCGAAAGAACAAATCCAAGCATTCTTGGATGAGATAGAGCAAGCGACGGTCGAACCAGCCGAAACACAAGCCGATGCCTCCAGCAATACGGATCATACGGATGCCTCTGCTTCTTCTGACCAAGAAGCCAGTCGAACCGTATATTATACCAAGAGCGGCAAAAAGTATCACTATGCCAATCCGTGCGGCAGAGGAACCTATTATCCCTGTACTTTAGCAGAAGCACAATCCCGCGGCTTAGAGCCTTGCGGAAAATGTGTGCTTCGTTAAAAACAAGAAATTATGCCATGCCCAAAAAGCGCAAATATTCCGGTGTGGAAAGCATCGGCATGGAAAGATTATTCTTTGTCTCTTCACAGACAGTTCCCACAGAAGCCAATTCACCCCCTGCTTGTTCTACGACTGACAAATATTTTGACACGATGCCCTGTACTGATTCTTGTTTGGAACGCAGCAGTTTGCCGCAGTTTCGATAAATTTCCAAACAAGGATTGCAGCAAGAAAATGCCTCTTGAATGACGGAAAAATTATTTTCTCCTGGAAAACCGCAATTAGAGATCGCTACATATTTCTGTTCCCGCCTGACCGTGTCCTCCAGGTCGAATCTTTCTTCCTGCTGTGCGATAATCGGACTTTTCAGCGGAATCAGTCGATCTACAAAGTTTTTCAGTAACGCTGTCATGTTCCAAGAAAAGACCGGCGAGCCAAAACAGACCACATCCGCAGATTGGTACGCACGCAGCAATTGCTCCATATCATCATGAAAAACACATGTACCCGGCGTTTGAAACCAGCACGTAAAGCATCCTTTGCACTGTTCGATCTGATAGTCTGCAAGCTGATATACTTTTGTCTCCGCTCCAGCACGCGATGCACCGGCTAAAAATGCCGTGATGATTCGATTGGTTGCACTTTCCGTTCCGGATGGACTGCCATTAAATGCTACAAATTTCATGGTAAAACCTCCTATATATTCGTTTTATCTTGCTTTTTCTCATTATATAAGCTCTTTTTACCAAAAACAATCTATGCTCCGTAGACTTGGAGCAAAAAAATATGGCAGACGATGTGTCTGCCATATTTTTTATTTACTCACAGCTTTCAACGTGAATACAATTGCCATGTTTTAATGTGAGAATTCGCTGATTGCGGCTGCCGCGGAATCGCAGCATCAAATCTCGCTGTTCTTCGACAAACTCGCCATCTACAAGAATGTCAATATACGAAAGCATTTCCTTGGTGACATCTGTAAAAACAGCACCGCCCTCTGCCAAATCCGTATCATAGGTATAACCGGTATAACACCAGACAGTCTTTTCCGGTAGCTCTGTCTTAACTCGACGCAGCAATGCCGTCAAAGCAGGCTGATTTTCCGGCTCAAACGGTTCTCCGCCCAGCAAAGACAATCCCGTGATATAGTCCGGTTTTAAGCCCTCTAGGATGCTGTCCTCAATCTCTTGCGTGTACGGTTCGCCATAAGCAAAGTCCCACGTTTCTGCATTGAAACAGCCCTTACAATGATGCCGACAGCCAGAGACAAACAAACTCACGCGCACTCCGGTGCCGTTTGCCACATCATAAAATTTTATCGTTGCATAATTCATATGTATTCTCGCTCTTACAGATGCAGGACACGATCCTTAATCTCCTGTGTTCTGCCCTGATTCCAGAACTGCGTGCCGATATATCCGCAGGTTCTGCGGGCAACAAACAGCTGATTCTGGTCGCGATTGCCGCAGTTCGGGCACTCCCAAACCAGCTTGCCCTCATCATCGGTCACGATCTGAATTTCACCGTCATAGCCGCACTTTTCACAATAGTCGCTCTTGGTATTCAGCTCTGCATACATGATATTATCATAAATAAAACGCATCACAGAGAGAACTGCTTCGGTGTTGTTTTGCAGATTCGGAACCTCTACATAGCTGATCGCACCGCCCGGAGACAGCTTCTGGAATTCCGACTCAAACTTCAGCTTATTGAACGCATCAATGTGCTCGGCAACGTGCACATGATAGCTGTTTGTGATGTAATTTCTGTCTGTGACGCCCGGAATAATGCCAAAGCGCTTTTGCAGGCACTTTGCAAACTTATAGGTTGTGGATTCCATCGGTGTGCCGTATACAGAATAGCTGATGTTCTCCGCTTCCGACCATTCCTTACACTTGTCGTTGAGCTTCTGCATGACTTTTAACGCAAATTCTCTGCCTTCCGGCGAAGTATGTGTCTTGCCAATCATGCGCACGCACATCTCGCACAGACCGGCATAGCCCAGCGAAATCGTCGAATAACCACCAAACAGCAGCTTATCAATGGTCTCACCCTTCTTCAATCGTGCCAGCGCACCATTCTGCCACAAAATCGGTGCAACATCCGAAATGGTGCCAAGCAGACGCTCATGACGGCAGCGCAGCGCACGATGACATAGATCCAGTCGCTCTTCATAAATTTTCCAGAACGCATCCATATCGCCTTGAGACGAGCAAGCAACATCAACCAAGTTGATAGTAACAACACCCTGATTAAATCGTCCGTAATACTTGTGAGAGCCATCCGGATTGCGTTGGTTGTCCTCTACCGTCAGAAACGAGCGGCAGCCCATGCACGGATACACATCGCCTTTTTTGAGCGAGCGCATCACCTTGGCAGAAATATAATCCGGCACCATGCGCTTTGCTGTGCACTCTGCGGACAATTCGGTCAAATACCAGTACTTAGAATCCTTGGTGATGTTGTCTTCATCCAGCACGTAAATCAGCTTCGGGAATGCCGGAGTAATCCAAATTCCCTTTTCATTCTTGACGCCCTGCATACGCTGACGCAGTACCTCTTCGATAATCATCGCGAGGTCATCGCGCTCCTGACCTTCCGGCACTTCGTCCAGATACATAAACATCGTGACAAACGGAGCCTGACCGTTACAGGTCATCAGGGTAATCAGCTGATACTGAATGGTCTGAATGCCGCTCTTTACTTCGCTTCTCAGGCGGCTTTCTACTACTTTATTGATTATGCGCTCGTCCAGCGAATCTCCACATGCTGCGCGCTCTTCGACAACCAGCTTGCGAATCTTCTTACGGCTGATGTCAACAAACGGAGCCAAATGCGACAGCGTGAAGGTCTGACCACCATACTGATTACTTGCCACCTGTGCGACAATCTGTGTGGTGACATTGCAGGCTGTAAAGAAGCTATGCGGCTTTTCAATCATCGTCTCACTGATGACCGTGCCGTTTTGCAGCATGTCCTCCAGATTGATGAGGTCACAGTTGTGTTCCTTCTGCGCGAAATAATCCGAGTCATGGAAATGAATAATGCCCTCTTCATGCGCCTTGACAATGTCTTCCGGCAGCAGCACACGCATCGTCAAATCCTTGCTCACTTCACCCGCCATGTAATCGCGCTGGGTCGAGTTAATGACCGGATTTTTGTTGGAGTTCTCCTGCTTGACATTTTCATTCAAATGGTCAATCAGAGCCAAGATTTCATTGTCTGTCGTGTTCGATTTACGAGCCAGTTCCCGCTTATACCGATAGCGCACATACTTCTGTGCTACTTCATAGCCGCGCATCTCCATGATACCGATCTCTACCATATCCTGCACATCTTCCACATGCGTGATATGCGGCAGCGATTCCAGCTTCTTTTCCACAGTATCTGCAACTGCCTGAATCTGATACTCATTCAATCTATGAATCGGCTCAACCTCAAGATTGGCAGCCTTTACGGCATTGACGATCTTCGATAAATCAAATGGGACTTCTTCACCATTTCTTTTGATAACTTTCATCGTAAATCCTCCCTCTTGCTCATCTATTATAAGCCTGCACGGGGGTATCTGTCAATATATTGTGTGTCTTTCTATCGAATTGCACAACATCTAGGATATTTCCCGTCTGGCATCTGAACAAGTCTGTCGCCGCACGTGCGGCGAACATCTACTATTATATAATTTCTCTTTGCAATCCGCAACCAGACTGCTATAATATTCTCGGATAATTTTCATAAAAATCGGAGTACATATTTATTATGAATCAACAAAAAAACGCAAATCTTGTCGGCGGCATCTTGATTTTTATCGGCGGTGCCCTCTGGGGTATGATTGGTCCCTGCATCCAAATCATGGAACAGCTTGGTTCTACCTCTATCTTAACCAGCTTCTTACGGGTTGCCTTTGCCTGCATCATCATGTTGATATGGACAGTCGCACGCTATGGCATTCGCTCTCTTAAAATAGATCGAAACGCCCTCCTTGCCTGTGCACTGCTCGGACTGATCTGCCATGGCATTTATAATATCTTTTACAGTCTTGCTGTCAATCTGGCAGGCATCACCATCAGTGCCGTTTTGCTCAATGTCGCGCCATTGTTTACCGCGTTATTTTCTTGGATTTTGTTTCATGAGCACATCACATCGAGAAAACGGTTTGCCCTTGTCATCAATATATTGGGTTGCGTCCTCGCCGCAACCGGCGGAAATTTTTCAGTCCTTTCGTTCTCTATCGTCGGTATTGTATGCGGTATTCTCGCAGGACTTTGCTATGGTCTCACGGCTATTTTCGGAAAAATCGCAGGCGATCAGAGCAATGCGTTTGTCATGAGTACATACAGCTATCTCTTCGCTGCAATTTTTTTATTTTTCTTCTCCAAGCCGTGGCAAACAGCGGTTATAACCAATCTTCCTCTGCTCGGTGTCGGCTTTTTCTACGCACTCGTTCCGACCGCTATTGCATATCTGTTGTACTATCAAGGCGTGCAGCACTTGCAGGAAACCAGCCGCGTCCCTGTACTCGCCTCTATTGAGATGGTCATGGCGGGAATTTTCGGCATCATCTTATTTCACGAAAAGTTGTATGGGATGAATTGGCTGGGTATGGCTTTGGTGCTGATTTCTATTGTCTTTATGAGTAGAAAATCCGAATAAACACGGGAATATATGCAAAAAACACCGCCATTTCTCACGAAACAGCGGTGTTTTTGGTACGCCCGGTGCGATTCGAACGCATGGCCTTTGGAGTCGGAGTCCAACGCTCTATCCAGCTGAGCTACGGGCGCATATCTTTGTTATCAATACTTGATAG
>NZ_JBNMHC010000123.1:0-6159 GCF_050872565.1 Butyricicoccus sp.
TCTCTGTCCAGAGAATCCAGCGATACCAGCGCCGGCAAGCGACCGATCAACTCCGGAATCAAGCCGAATTTCATCAAATCATGCGGTTCCAAATCGCGGAGAATCGTACCGATGTCTTTTTCTGTATTAGACTTGATCTGCGCACCAAATCCCATGCTGCTCTTCGTGGTGCGGTTCTCAACAATCTTTTCCAAACCGTTGAACGCACCGCCGCAGATAAACAGGATGTTGGTCGTATCAATCTGAATAAACTCCTGATGCGGATGCTTGCGGCCGCCCTGCGGCGGAACGTTGGCAACAGTGCCTTCCAGCATCTTCAGCAGTGCCTGCTGAACGCCCTCACCGCTTACATCACGGGTAATGGAGGCATTTTCACTCTTACGTGCGATTTTATCAATTTCATCGACATAGATGATGCCGCGCTGCGCGCGCTCTACATCGAAATCCGCTGCCTGAATCAGACGCAGCAGAATATTCTCTACGTCTTCGCCGACATAGCCAGCTTCTGTCAATGTCGTCGCATCTGCAATCGCAAACGGAACCTCCAGCGTCTTAGCCAAGGTCTGTGCCAGCAAAGTCTTACCGGAACCAGACGGACCGACGAGGAGAATATTGCTCTTCTGAAGCTCTACGCCATCATCCGAGCCTTTGAAAATACGCTTGTAGTGATTATATACCGCAACACTCAGCGCAATCTTCGCGCGATCCTGTCCAATGACATACTGATCGAGCGTTTCCTTCAGCTCACGCGGTGTCGGAAGCTTCTCCGGACCCGTTTCAGCCTTCATAACGGGAGCCGTCGGCGTATCTTCCTCATATCCGAATTCTTCATCCAGAATACTCTGGCAGATCTCGATGCATTCATTGCAGATGTAGACGTTCGGTCCTGCAATCAGTTTATGCACACTGGACTGGGGCTTTCCGCAAAACGAGCAGCGAATCTCGTGCTTATCGTCGTTTCGTGCCATAATACACCTCGAATTTTCCAATCCCTGCCGTAAGGTAGGGATTATAATGTCGAATCACCGGAACGACTGCACGTTCCAGCCATTCCGGTGATCGCGTTCTTTTTATCTGTGAACCATAACCTCGTCAATCAGGCCATATTCCTTTGCCTGCTCCGCATACATGAAGTTATCACGCTCGGTATCACGAGCAATTTCTTCGATAGACTTGCCCGTGTTCTTTGCAAGGATTTCGTTCAGCTTATTTCTGGTGCGAACCAGATGATCCGTATGGATCTTGATGTCAGTCGCCTGACCCGACAGACCATTTCCGCCAATCAGCGGCTGGTGAATCATGATTTCACTGTTCGGCAGAGCAAAACGCTTGCCCTTGGTGCCGGAAGACAGCAGGAATGCGCCCATAGACGCTGCCATTCCGATACAAATCGTGGATACATCGCACTTGATGTACTGCATGGTATCATAGATTGCCATACCGGATGTGATGGAACCGCCAGGAGAATTGATGTAGAACTGAATGTCCTTATCCGGATCCTGTGCTTCCAGATACAGCAGCTGTGCTACAACGAGCGAAGCGGTTGTATCGTTGACATCCTCAGAAAGCATGATAATGCGGTCATTGAGCAGTCGAGAAAAAATGTCATAAGAGCGTTCACCGCGATTGGTCTGCTCTACTACATAAGGGACTAAACTCATAAAATATTCCTCCTTCCCTTTCGGGGGTATGTAACGCCGGAGGGGATTTGAATTACTCTTACTCTGCGTCAGCTGCCGGAGCTACTGCTACAGCGTTCTCCTTCAGCATGTCGAGGGTCTTCTGGGTGGTCAGGTCAGACTTGACAGACTCAACCGGAACGTACTGCTTAACCTGCTCGTCCTTCAGGCCATAAGCCTCTGCCAGTCTCTTGTACTCAGCCTCGATCTCGTCCTCAGACGGCTCGATGTTCTCCAGCTCGGAGATCTTCTTCAGAGCCAGCTGAACCTTTACCTGACGCTCAGCCTGATCGCGGAAGATGTTGCGGAAGGATGCCATATCCATGCCCATCTGCTTTACATAGTCTTCCAGAGAGATGCCCTGAGACTGGATGCGGTAGCCGTAATCCTGCATTACGTTGTCCAACTGTGCCTCGAACATTGCTTCCGGAATGTCAGCTTCCAGAGTCTCCAGAACCTTGTCCAGAATCTTCTCCTCGAAGTTGCGGTCAGCAGCATTCTTCTTGGACTCTGCGATCTTCTTCTCGGTGTCCTGCTTCAGCTCTTCCAGAGTCTCGAACTCGGAAACGTCCTTAGCGAACTCGTCGTCGATCTCCGGCAGGATGGTCTCCTGAACAGACTTTACGGTGCACTTGAATACAGCCGGCTTGCCTGCCAGCTCAGCAGCCTGATACTCTTCCGGGAAGGTAACGTTTACGTCGCAGGACTCGCCAGCGGACTTGCCAACCAGCTGATCCTCAAAGCCCGGGATAAAGGTGCCGGAACCCAGCTTCAGGCTGTAGTCCTCGCCCTTGCCGCCTTCAAATGCTTCGCCATCAACAAAGCCCTCGAAGTCGATAACTACGGTGTCGCCGTTCTGTGCCGGACGCTCAGCGGTCTCGGTGCTTGCGTCACGCTCAGCCAGACGGTTCAGCTCAGCATTTACGTCGTCCTCAGATACGGAATCGTCAGCGCGCTCAGCCTCGATGCCCTTGTACTCGCCAACGGAAACTTCCGGGTAAACCGGTACGGTGAAGATAAAGTCGAAACCGTTGTCAAAGTTCTCCAGAGACTCGTCGATCTTTACATCGCCCTGGCCAACCGGCTCGATGCCAGCAGCCTCAAGAGCCTGCGGATACATCTCCGGGTACAGGTTGTTGATTGCATCGTTTACAAAGAAATCCTTGCCGTACAGGCGCTCGATTACCTTACGAGTTGCCTTGCCCTTACGGAAGCCCGGAATCTGAAACTGATTCTTGTTCTTCTTGTAAGCAGCTTCCTTTGCCTTATCTAATTCTTCAGCAGATACTGCAACAGTCAGCTTAACCTGGCTGTGCTCCAGCTTTTCGGTATTCTTGAGTTCCATATTAAATGACTCCTCCTAAATATATGTCCAATCTATTTTATCAGATAGTTGGCTTTTTGGCTACAATTTTTTCTATTTTTTTAGCAGTACGGGCATAAAATCAATATAATCTCCGGAAACCAGCCGAAAATTGATGTCTTCGTGGATGCCGGTGACTGCATAACGCAGGCTGTCCGAGTGCAAATGCCCATAAATACACTGCTTGACCTGATACTGATGCATCAAGTCGATAATCTCTCCACAGCGAAAACTCGTGAAGATTGGCGGATAATGCAGGAAGCAGTAAATCTCCTCTGCGCCCTGCGCTTGCGCGGCCTGAAACGAGTGTTCCAACCGGAGCAGCTCCCGCCGAAAGATCTTCTCGTCGTGACTTTCCTTGAAATCTTCCTCGTAAAACCAACCGCGTGTTCCACAAATACCAATATTATCATAAATGAAACAATTATTAAAGAGGAAATCAATATTTTTTATCTGATTTTCTTCAAAAAATCGTTTCATCTTCTTTACCGTGCACCACCAGAGGTCATGATTGCCTTTTCCGATGATCTTTTTTCCTGGCAAATCCGATAAAATCTGAAAGTCCGGCAGGCTCTGTTGGAGATTGATTCCCCAAGAAATATCTCCGCCAATGACCACGGTGTCCTCCGGCTGGATGACCGCCCGCCAGTTCTTCTGAATCTTCTCCATGTATCCCTGCCATTTGCCGCCGAAGATGTCCATTGGCTTTTGGACACCGGCAGACAAATGCAGATCTGCAATCGTATACAGCGCCATGGATTAAATCTGTCCCAGCAGGTCCACGGTATTCAGAATATTCTCACGGTCAATGACCAGATCAAAGCGCGGCTTGAGACCAGCCAGTGCTGCAAGCGGAGCCGGAATCGGCGCGCCGGTCATGTCATGCAGCTGATCGAGCAGCTCGGTGCCATCGCTGGTAACCGTACCGCCCAGTGCAGAGATGACACTCTGGCAGAACTTAAACGGGCTTGCCGTCGAAGCAATCACAGTCGGTGTCTTGTCTCCGGTGCGTGCCTGATAATCCTCGTAGACCTTCACAGCAACCGCAGTATGTGTATCCGCCAGATACTTCTTCTCGTCAAACAGCTTGGCAATAGTCTGCTTGGTCTGCGCATCATCACAGAAGCCGCCTTCAAACTGGCTGCCAATCTTGGCAAAGACGTCTGCCGGAACAGAATACTTGCCGTTTTCCTTGAGCTGCTGCATCAAATCGGCAACCATAGCATCATTATATCCCGAAACCAAGAACAGTAAACGCTCCAAGTTGCTGGAAATCAAAATGTCCATCGACGGAGAAATTGTAGTATGGAACGGACGATTTCTGTCATAGGTGCCGCCAGACTGGAAGAAATCTGTCAGCACATTGTTTTCATTGGAAGCACAAATCAGCTTGGCAATCGGAATGCCCATCTGCTTAGCAAAGTATGCTGCCAAAATATTGCCGAAGTTTCCGGTCGGCACACAAACATTGATCGGATCGCCCATCTGAATGTCACCGCGGTTGAGCATGTCGCAGTATGCAGAGACATAATACGCAATCTGCGGTGCCAGACGTCCCCAGTTGATGGAGTTTGCAGAAGACAGCGTCATGCCCTGCTCATCCAGCTTGCGAATGGAATCTTTATCGGTAAAGATCTTCTTCACCGCGCTCTGTGCGTCATCGAAATTGCCGCGAATCGCACAAACCTGCACGTTGTTGCCGCGCTGCGTCACCATTTGCAGCTTTTGAATCGTGCTGACGCCGTCTACCGGATAGTAAACCATAATCTTGGTGCCTTCTACGTCAGCAAAGCCGTCAAGAGCCGCCTTGCCGGTATCGCCGGATGTAGCAACCAAAATGCACGCGGTGCGCTGCTCTCCGGTCTTTTTCAGAGAGGCAGTCAGCAGATGCGGCAGCATTTGCAGTGCCATATCCTTGAATGCGCAGGTCGGACCATGCCACAGCTCGAGAATATACTTGCCATCCTCCAGCTTTACCAGCGGAGCTGTATCCGAGCCGCCGAACTTTTCATCCGCATAGGCGCGGGCAGCAAACTGCTCTAATTCCTCCGCAGAAAAGTCGGTCAGAAAGCGTCCCAGAATGTCAGCACTTCTGCCGCGGTAATCTTTCTTGCACAGAGCAGAAATATCCTCTGCTGTCAGCTGCGGAATCTCTGTCGGGCAGTACAGACCGCCATCCGGTGCAATGCCAGTGGCAATCGCTTTTGCTGCGCTGACGCTCAGCTTTTTATCTCTTGTGCTTACATAATTCATGAGTTGAAAACCTCCTGCGTATTTCGCTATCGTTAAAAGTTCGTCTGTACGAACCGAGATGCATTGTCATACAGGAAACCAGCAATTTGCTGTTCCGAATAATTTTTTCTTGCCAGTGCTTCTGCCAGCTGGGCAATGCCGGTCATATCAGAAATGCCGTTTGGAAACCGATCACAGCCGTCCCAATCCGCACCGATGCACAGATTGTCTGCACCGCCCAATTCGCAAAAATGTTCGATGTGACGCACGACAGCATCGCAAGATGCTGTTCTTCGATGGGTGACAAACGGAACATAAAAGTTCATGCCCACCAATCCGCCGCGCCGAATGATCTCTCGAAATTGTTCATCCGTCAAATTGCGCGGATGATTACAAATTTTTCTGCTGTTAGAGTGAGTCGCTAATATTGGGGCGTCAATGCAGCTCGCCAAGTCCCAAAATCCTTTGGCAGACAAATGGGAGACATCCAAATAGACGCCGTTCTCCGTCAAGGTCTTTGCGAGATGTTTTCCCGCCGGTTTGAGTCCCGCCGCGTCATCTGTAGACGCGCCGCAGCCATATACCGAGTCAAAATTCCATGTCAGCGTGACAATCTTCACACCTGCCTGCAATGCCGCTTGTAAATCCCCTTCTGTTTGCAGCAGTTCTGCGCCCTCGATGGACAAAAACGCCGCTGCTTGCCGCTGCGCTTGCGCTGCGAGAAAATCTGCCGCATTTTTGCAATGACGCAAACGCGAACCGCAGGCAGAAAATGCATGTTTCGCTGTGCGAAGCATCCGCGTCAATCGTTCATGCGCATCCTCCGGCGATACAACCGGTTGATAGCCGCAAAACAGGGCAAATACCTGCGCATACTGTTCCAGA
>NZ_JBNMHC010000124.1:0-6055 GCF_050872565.1 Butyricicoccus sp.
GTTCTTTGCAATCAAATGCAAGAGCAAATCCAACGGTCCGTCAAAGGCGGACAGATGAAAGGTGATTTTTTCTGTCATTTAAAACACCAACAAAACAATCGCGCTGAGCGCGTGATAAATCGCATTGACAAAGAAATTGATCGGTCTGTCCAGCACGCCGATAAACAACAAAATCAGCAGGATAAACTGAATGTACTGTTCATACTGTGCGAATTTGTACTCATATTTTGCCGGAAGAAATGCCAGCAAAATTTTGGAGCCATCCAGCGGCGGCACCGGAATCAGATTAAATACACCCAAACCGATGCTCATGACAGCTGTCATATACAGCATCAGCGCAATCGCAGTCAAAATCGGCGAGCTGGTCAATCGCAGCGGATAATACAAAAACAGGGCAATGAGTGCCAACACGAAATTGGACATCGGACCGGCAAGCGACACCAGTGCAATGCCGACGCGGCGATTTTTGAAGTAGCTCGGATTGATTGGCACCGGCTTTGCCCATCCGACGTGAAACAGCAGCATACAAAGCGTGCCAATCGGATCAAGATGATGCAGCGGATCAAACGTCAGCCGTCCCGCCTGCTTCGCTGTCGGGTCACCCAGCGCATACGCCGCAAAACCGTGGCAGGCTTCATGTACGCTCAGGCAAATCAACAGAGCCGGAATGCTGACCAAAATTTGAATCAGCGAACTGTGCAAAAAACTTGACATATCATACTCCTACAATCATTCAATGTTAGAATATAGTATAGCCGGAAACCCCATAAATTTCAAGCAACTGCGCGGATTTTACAAACTGGACACAGGAAAAAGAAAAAGGCGAAGTGCATCACACCACGCCCTTTCCTTTGATAAGGTTACAACTAAACTTAATTAGTCCTTTACGATGTTCAGTTCTGCCTTGAGCTGTGCCATCATTTCAGCGTACTCAGCCTCGGTCAGATGTACCGGGTTCGGATTGGTGATTTCAAATCCGCCGCCGAACTCAAAACCGCCTTCATACTTCGGCACGATATGGAAATGCAGGTGCGGCAGCTTATCGCCAAATGCGCCCAGATTGATCTTGGTGCAGCCCCACAGCTTCTTTACTGCGCCTGCAACATCTGCTACGTCATCCATAAATGCATGACGCTGCTCCGGTGTCAGATCGGACAGCTCGGACAGATGCTCGTCTACAGCGACTACGCAGCGGCCCTTGTGTGCCTGATCCTTGAACAGATACAGCACGCCCTCTCTCATCTTGCCAACGCGGAACATAATTGCCTTGCGGCCTTCGTGATCCGGATCACAGTAAAAACAATTTGCCATTGGAATCGTCTCCTTTTCATTCACAGATCTCCCGTCCTTGCGGACGTTGTTTCCTGTTGTTAGTATACAGCAAATGAGGCAAGATTTCCATAGTTTTTAACCAAAAGTTACATAGAAATTTGTTTCCCACGCCGGAACATACGGATGATGCCGCATTCCCAGCCGAACATCGGCACACATGTCATGCAGCAGCAGCGGCAGTTCGTACAAGTCCTCACTTCTGTGATATGCGGACAGAGAAATGCGCGGGCGATATTGCTGGATAGTCTGCCGTGCGCCTTCCAACGCCATACGTTCAGCACCCTCGACATCCAATTTGAGCAGCGTGCACGGCGCACCGTTTAATACATGATCGACGGACTCCACCGGAATCATAACGGTACGTTTATCATGCGACACCTCGTTCATAACCGGTGTCAGGGCAGAATTGCGTCCGGCCTTGCCGCCAAACAACATCTCTCCCGGCTCGCTCCATGCGCCGGCATTGACGAGGTGAATCTGATCCAATTGCGCCTGCTCGACATATTTTTTCAGCTTTTTAAAGGTCTTTTTGTCCGGCTCCAGCGCGGTAATCGACGCATATTTTCCCTCGGTAAACGATAGCAGCTCCCGAATAGTATCGCCGTTATACGCGCCGAGATCGACAAAATGTTCGTGCTGTGTCGGCTTGAGATACGTCTCAAAAACGCTCTCCCGGCTGTCTGTGTAATCACGCAGCCAATGCAGCTTGCCGCTCAGCTTGAAATTTACGGTTGCCGCAAAGACTTCACGAGAACGGTCATCTGCCAGCAGGGCATACGCCTGTTCCAGCTCTTCACAGTGCTTTTGGGCAAATGCGAAATCAAACAGCTCTCCCTCCGCTACCGGCACATCCGGCGCATACGTCGTATGGGTCTTGTCCAAATCGTCAAATAACGCCAGCACTTCCGGTCTGCTCGACGCAAAGGCAATGACTGCGACGAAATCTCCTAATTCCTTTTCAAGATCCGAGCGTTTTTTCACGACAAATCCGGCAAAGCTATGTCCACGCACAAATTCATCTGAAGCAAAAATACCGGCAATCGGAATATTTCTCTGCTCACAGACGCGCAAAATTTTTTCCGCGCCGTCGCCCATGCCATACAGGCAAATCGGCCGCGTTTCCTGCTGCAATACCGTCCACACATCGCGGGTTTCCGTCACAAACGACGGCAGTCTATAGCTCATTCCCATGTCTTCCACACATCCGGACAAAAGCCAACCGTCGCCTGTTTGCCATTGCGCACAATCGGTGTCTTGAGCAGCTTCGGATTATCCAGCAGCTTTTCCATCTTTGCTTCGTCGGAGGCAAGATATGGCAGCATCGCAGCATCGGGATCCTTCGCCTTCGGGTCAATCATCGCTTCCAGACCGACTGCGCGGCACACAGAGGTAAACTCGCCCTTGCTCATGCCGTAACGCACGAGATCTACCATTTGGTACTTTATCCGGCGCTCCTTGAAGTATCGCTCGGCTTTTTTTGTGTCAAAGCACTTGCTTTTGCCAAATATCTGAATATTCATTAGAATCTCCTTTTTCTGTGATTTTTCTTATCTTATCACAGCTTTCCGCAAAAAACAACGCGTATTTGGCAAACACAGGACGGAGAATTTGTCCGCGACGCAAAGACAATTGTTTAACTTGATGCACAAAAGCCAGTTTCATTTTCCGTATTTTATGTATCCTGTCCATTGTTTTCCTGTCTTTTTGTGATATACTATAGTCAAGCTCAAGGGAGCGGAAACAACACAGCTTCTATCCCAAAAGCGATGCAGTTTATAGCCTGCCACCGCACAGTTTTCCCATTCTGTGCTTTCATATATCTCTCTCTTTACTGTATGGCGCGTCGAATTCCTACCAATCGACGCGCCACTTTTCTGCTCTTTTTCAGCAAACGAGTGATTGTTTTCCGCTTCAACCTGTGATAATATATATAGTGTATGCGCCTGCATATTGTCCGGCGCTTTTTTTATACGAACAATTGCTGATCGGAGGTTTTTTCTTTTGTCAGATTTAAAATCAGAAATTGCAAAGCGCCGAACATTCGCGATCATTTCGCATCCGGATGCCGGCAAAACGACCATTACAGAGAAATTCCTGCTGTACGGTGGAGCCATTCAGCTCGCCGGTACCGTTAAGGGCAAGAAGAACACTCGCCACGCCGTTTCCGACTGGATGGAAATCGAGAAGCAGCGCGGTATCTCGGTTACGTCTTCTGTGCTCCAGTTTGAATACGGCGGACACTGCATCAACATTCTGGATACCCCGGGACATCAGGACTTCTCGGAGGATACCTATCGCACCCTGATGGCAGCGGATTCCGCTATCATGGTCATTGATGCATCCAAGGGTGTCGAGGCACAGACCCGCAAGCTGTTTAAGGTTTGCTCCATGCGCGGCATCCCAATCTTTACTTTTATCAACAAGATGGACTTGGAGTCCCGTGACCCCTATGACCTGCTCGATGAGCTGGAAAAGGAGCTGGGCATTGACACCTACGCTGTCAACTGGCCGATTGGCTGCGGCAAGGAGTTTAAGGGCGTCTATGACCGCCAGAAGAACCATGTCATGGCCTTCGAGGCAGCGTCTGTCACCGGTACCAAGGAAGCAAAAATCAAAATTTATGAGCCAGACGATCCGGAGCTGGAGCCGATGGTCGGCGAACGCCTGTGGGAAACCTTGCAGGACGACATTGAGCTGCTCGGCGGTGCCGGTGAGGAATTCGACATTGACCGCGTACACGAGGGCACGCTGTCTCCGGTATTCTTTGGTTCCGCGTTGACCAATTTCGGCGTTGAGCCGTTCTTACAGTACTTCTTGGAAATGACACCGCCGCCGACAGCACGTGTCTCCAAGGGCGAAGTTATTGATCCGTTTGACGAGCATTTCTCGGCATTTGTATTCAAGATTCAGGCAAACATGAACAAGGCACATCGCGACCGCGTTGCCTTCATGCGCATTTGCTCCGGCAAATTTGAAAAGGGCATGGATGTCTACCACGTACAGGCTGGCAAGAAAATGCAGCTGGCACAGCCGCAGCAGATTATGGCACAGGATCGTGCTATCATTGACGAGGCATATGCCGGTGACATCATCGGTGTCTTTGATCCGGGTATCTTCTCGATTGGCGACACCGTATGCACGCCTGGCTTTGACTGCAAGTATTCCGGCATTCCGACGTTCGCTCCGGAAGTATTCTGCCGCATTCGTCAGAAGGACACCATGAAGCGCAAGCAGTTCATCAAGGGTATGGAACAGATCGCGCAGGAAGGTGCCATTCAGATCTTCCAAGAGCCGCACACCGGTATGGAAGAAGTTATCGTCGGCGTTGTCGGCGTTCTTCAGTTGGAAGTTCTGGAGTATCGTCTGAAGAACGAATACCGTGTAGATATTATCATGGAAAATCTGCCGTATCAGTATCTGCGCTGGATTGAAAATGAAGATTTCCAGCCGGACGAGCTGAAAATCACTTCGGATTCCAAGGTCGTACAGGACTACCGCGGACGGTATCTGCTGCTGTTCACCAGCATGTGGAACCTGAACTGGGCACTGGACAAGAACGAAGGTCTCCAGCTGGCTGAGTTCGGCCGTGCCGAAGACTAATCTCGTAGTTAGATAGAACAAAAGACGGACTGCCAACCATGCAGTCCGTCTTTTTTCTGTGCCAAAATCAATAAAACTTGCTTACTTTTTAGTGAATCAGTCCCGCCTGCTCCAATCTGCGGCGAATCTGCGGGCCGACAACAGCACAAATGATCATCTTAATCAAATCACCGACAATAAACGGCAAAACGCCTGCTGCCAATGCCTGATAGAACGTCATGCCAGCCTGATAAGCCAGCCAAGCGGTGCCAAAGAAATAGCACACAATTGTGCCCAAAATCATGCCAATCAAGCTCGGAATCAGCTTTGCCTCAAAGCGGTCAATAAAGAATCCGCAAATCAGTGCCATAAAGATAAAACCGATCAGATAGCCGCCAGTCGGGCCAAACAGCTTGCCGACGCCGCTGCTAAAGCTGGAAAATACCGGCAAACCCACCAGACCAATCAGCAGATATACAATATAGCTGATGGTGCCGCGGCGGCAGCCCAACACATAAATTGCCAAATAAACGGCAAAATTGGTCAACGAAATCGGCACGACACCAATTGGAATGGACAGCGGACCCAAAATACAGGTCACGGCGGCCATCAATGCAATCAATGCCATTTCTCTTACATCGGTCTGTTTCTTTTTCTGTTCCATGATACAATCACCCAAATACTTTTTTGTCTGGTGATAGTATACGCTCTATTGTAAACCTTGTCAACTATTTTAGTTAACATTCTTTTTCAAAAATGCCAGCAGGAACTTTTGCGCCAAGCTGTTCGGAGCAATGGCTTCTTTTGCTTCCTCAAATGAGAACCATTTTGCCTTATCCACCTCATCTGTCATATGACTGAGATCCTGTGTCGTGGCAACGCAGGAAAAATTCAGCATCAGCGTATTGCTCGGCTCGAAAAACTCGCTGGTATTGAATCGAATATCATGGACTTCCAGTCCCACTTCTTCCCTCACTTCTCGCGCAACGGTTGTCTCCGCCGCTTCGCCGCGGCTGATGTATCCGGCAACCAAAATATTGCGCGTTTTTCCGTACTGCTGAATGAGCAGCACTTGCTTTTGATCCGGACTGAGCACTTCCATGCTCACCGCTGTATTAAAAATCGGAAAGCGGAACTGTTTGCA
>NZ_JBNMHC010000125.1:0-5855 GCF_050872565.1 Butyricicoccus sp.
CCTCGTATTGTAACATATCCTATGAGGAAAAGCAAAATCGCTTCCCAAGGCTGGGAAGCGATAGTATTAAGCGGGAAGTGTGCGAATCGTAAAGAAAAATGTTGTTCCTTTGCCAACTTCGGTCTGTACCCAAATAGTTTCATGCAGTCCGTTGATAATTTCATTGGCAATAGCGAGGCCGAGTCCGCTGCCGGTTGGATTATCTACTTCGCTTTTGTAAAAGCGTTCAAAAATGTGCGGCAGATCGGTGGAAGAAATACCGCGACCGGTATCATTGACGCGAATGGTTGCTTGACCATATTTCGTCGTGGCGTTGAGTGTGATACTGCCGCCTTCTTCTACAAATTTCAGTGCATTATCCAGTAAAATTTCTAAAAGCTGTATCACGCGATCTGCATCAGTATATAGCTTGGGCAGATTCCAAATGCTTTTTTCAATCGAAAAGAATAGGCCCAAATCTTCACAGCGTGACAGATAGCGGCTTTGGATCAGATTGAAAATTTCCTCTGGCGGAACTTCTGTTTTGTGAAACGTAATGCGACTGTCCTGTAGTTTGGACAGCTCGATAATTTGCAGGACAGAGTGTTCCAGTAAGCGGGATTCACGAGAGATAATACCGTAATAGCGGCTCAGCGTCGCTTCGTCATCGACTAAGCCTTCGCTCAGCGTTTCTGTAATCGCCTGAATCGACGCGATTGGTGTTTTTAGTTCATGACTGATGTTTGCAATGTACTGATGATAAATAGCCTCAACTTCTTCACGGCTTTTGCGCTGCGTTAATACGCTATAAATCACAACGATGTAGAGCAGCGTACAGACTAGCGCATAGGAGACAAGAACAAAGGGGATATATTCCAAAGACTGTGTCAGATACACTTCTCCTAAAAATGCCTTGCCGCGAAAGACCGGCGTGCCTGCTACAACAACAATGGCAAACGGCTGTGCGGAAAATGGCAGGGCATAGACAGAACGCTGTTTGTCATAATATTGAGAATATAAATCTGTATATTTTTGAAAGGGAAAATCGCGCTGACCATAGTATGTGTGCAAGGCGTTTGTGCCTGTTTCCGTCTGGTATAAAACGCTGCATGTCAAATATTGTTCTGGATGGGAAATGCTGCCGGTTTCAGAAATCTCTGTTGCAGCGTTTTGCGCCAAATCTCGCATATCCATATGAATGCGGCACTGGAAAAAATAAATAGAGAACAGACCGACAAACAGGACAAGACAATAGAACAGCACAATTTGAACATAGCGTTCCGCTTTGTTGTCTGAAATCATGCAATGCCTCCGAGTCGATAACCGACACCATAAATCGATTGGATGGCATAATGAACGTTCTCTGTCGGTAATTTTTTGCGAATGCGTTTGACAACAGCATCTACCGCACGTGTATCTCCGTAATAATCATATCCCCAAACAGCCTTTAAAATTTGTTCTCTGTTGAGAACTTTCTGCGCATTGCGGATGAGATAGGCGAGTAGCTGCACCTCTTTGGCTGTCATGTCTAGCTTTTCCCCATTGGACAACACTTCCATCGTGTCTAAATTGACAGATAGCTCTTGGTAACGCAAGATATTCTGCTTTGGGGCGTTTTCAGCAAGACGCTGCGCCTTTGCAGAGCGGGACAGAATCTTTTTTACGCGGAGAGAGACTTCACGCGGAGAAAATGGCTTGGTCACATAGTCATCTCCACCAAGCTCCAAGCCGACAATCCGGTCGATTTCCTCACTGCGTGCACTGAGAAAGATGATAGGTACTTCGCTTTCGCGGCGAATCGTGCGACATACTTCTGTACCATTTATCTTTGGCAGCATAATATCTAGAATAATTAAATCAATTTCGTGCCGTTTCCATTCGGAGAGCACGGATTCTCCATCATAGACAGAAATGACATGAATTCCTTCATCGTTAAGAAAACGGGTCAGACTTTCGTGAACAGCTTCTTTATCATCACAGATGAGCACCGTGTAATCGCTCATAATACACACCTTCGTTCTTTGTGCAAAATAAATAAAGTAAAATCAAAATAGCAGCGTTGGAAAAACAAAATATCACAAAGGTGACGGATTTTTGTCATATTTCTGCCGCATTTTTTGTCTATACTATAACCAACACAAAAAGTAACACAAAATTTGGGTGACTGCTGGTCAATATGAAGTATATCAGATATTGACACAGAGTGCAAGAAGTGTTGCAAAACGGAGAGGAGAATATGTGATGAATGGAACAAAAGAGAAAGGAAAAGTCAGATGGCCCGTCATGTCGGTTACCATTATTCTGTTCGCCCTGATGCTTGTTGCCATTGTTGTGAATGCAGAAAAATTCTATGACATTTTAAACAACTTGGTTATGAACAATCTGATGTGGGGCTTAGGATGGTTTACCTCGCTGGTTTGTCTGCTGATGGTCATCGTATGTGTTGTATTCATGGTTACGCCATTGGGAAAAATTAGACTTGGCGGACCAAATGCAAAACCGAAATTTACTTACTTACAGTGGTTCGGTATTTCCCTTTGTACTGGCATCGGCGCAGGCGTTGTATTCTGGGGCGCAGCAGAGCCGCTGCTGTTCACTATGGAGCCTGATCCATCCACTGGACTGGTTGGCGGTTCAAATGCTTCGTTGGTATGGTCAATGGTACATTGCTTCTTGCAGTGGGGATTTACACCATATGCGACTTGTGTTGTTATGGGCGTTATCCTTGCCTACGTTATCCTGAACAAGGGAGCACCGTTTAAGGCATCCGCTTGTTTGGTACCGATTTTTGGCAAAGATGCAGCAAATACCAAGTGGGCAACTGCATTTGATGCATGGTCTGCATTTGCACTGACCGGTGCAGTAGCGGGTGGTCTGGGATATGGCGCCATGCAGCTGTCTGCAGGCGTCAAGGCATTCGCTGGCATTGAGCCGTCTACGATGATGTATGTTGGCATTATCGCCTGTATGTTCGTCTTTTACAATTTGTCCGCAGTATCCGGCTTGAGAAACGGTATTACAATGTTGTCTAATCTGAACACAAGATTTTTCTTTGTTCTGTTGATTTTCGTGTTCTTGGCAGGTCCAACGGCATATATTTGCAACCTGTTCACACACAGCCTTGGCAACTACATGAATGAGTTCTTCTCAGCAAGCCTGTACACAGCTCCGTTCGCAGATTCCGGCAATTGGCCGCAGAACTGGGATATGTACTGGTGGGTAGACTGGATGGCATATGCACCGTTGCTCGGTCTGTTCATGGTTCGTGTTGGCTATGGCCGAACCCTTCGTGAGTTCGTCCTGATTGAATGGGTATTCCCGGCATTGTTTGGTATCGTTTGGTTCTCTGTATTCGGCGGAACCATTCTCCATGCACAGTTGTTTGACGGCATTGATTTCTACAGCATTTACCTCAATGACGGTGCAGAAGCGCTGACGTTGTCGATGTTTAATGTACTTCCGATAAGCAAGATCGCAAAGATCGTCATGTTGATTATTATTACCATCTCGCTGGTAACTCAGTGTGATTCGATGGCCGTTACCTTGGCAGGTATGTCTATCGAAGGCTCGGATGATACGCATGAACCGCCGGTATGGCTCAAGCTGTTCTGGGGCATCGTATTTGCAGTCATTGCTATGGTATTTGTTGTCCTTGGCGGCATCGGAGGTGTAAAGACGATTAAATCGTTCTGCGGCATCCCGCTTTGCTTCATGTGTCTGTTTATTCTGTTGGGCTTCCTCAAATATATGGCGAAGAGGCCGAGAAAAGCGAACGGTGAATATGAGTATGAGCCGGAAGTGGCAGATGCACCGGACAACGGAGAACCGGAAGCTGCTTTGGACTTCATCGATAAGTTTTTTGCAAAGCTCGTAGGTGGAAAGAAGAAACAGTAAGTGATCCGTTTTTCATAAGATTCCCTGCATAACGGAAGCATCCCATATCGGGATGCTTCTGTATTTTATGGAAAAAAACGGCATTGACGTTGCTGTGCGTCAATGGTATACTGAAGACAAGAAAACCAAAGAGGAGGCTATTTGTTATGAGCTTTATGGATATGGTATATAAGCGCGAGAGCTGCCGGTCGTATCAGGACAAGCCGGTTTCCCGCGAACTGCTGACCAAGATTGCAGAGGCAGGCAGATTAGCACCGAGTGGCTGCAATGCGCAGCCGTGGAAGTTTATCGTCATTGATGAGCCGGAAGCAAAGAAGAAGATGTGTGAAGCATTGGTTGTTGAGGGCGGTGCAACGGGCTGCCCGTGGAGAGAATCCGCACCGGCATTTATTGCGTTGGTAGAGGAACATGCCAATGTTATGCCGGCTGTTTTGGATTACTACGGTGATTCACAGCGATTTGCGCAGGGCGACATCGGCATGGCCGCCATGAACATGATGTACGAAGCAGAGGATCTCGGTCTGGGAACCTGCGTGCTGGGTCTGAGCGATCAGAAAAAGATGGAAGAGTCGTTCGGCATTCCGGAAGGACACACGGTTCGTATGGTTCTGGCTGTCGGATACAGCGCAGAGAGCAAGGAGCCGCGCAAGAAGGTTCGCAAGCCGTTAGAAGAAGTTTGCAGTTTCAACCAGTGGTAAAAAGCAAGAAAAAGCGTGATCGCTTCGATCACGCTTTTTTTGTGCAAAGAATTAAATTGATTGAGCAAACCGCAAAAATGCCTGTTTTCCCGCTTCATCCCGTTTGAATACGCCTGCGTGCTCCAAAACCTGAGAGAACACGATGCCGACTTCCTTTTGCAGAATGTCCATCACGTTTTCTTTGGTAAAGGTATAGCGCGTTTTCAGCTCATTCGCCCAAGCGGCATGAGAGGCTGTGCGTTCATCTGCGGTTAAATCCGCACGGGAGATCAGAGCATCTGCCACAGCAGCAAGCTCGGTTTTGAGTCGTGCCGGAAGCACTGCCAATCCCATGACTTCAATCAGACCAATATTTTCCTTCTTGATGTGATGCAGCTCCGCATGTGGGTGATACACGCCGAGCGGATGCTCTTTGGTCGTGATATTGTTGCGCAAAACCAGATCCAGTTCAAACTTGCCACCTCGCTTGCGCGCAATCGGTGTAATCGTGTTATGCGGTTCGCCGTCTGTCTCGGCAAAAATAAAGGCGTCTGCATCGGTATATCCGCGCCATGCCGCGAGAATCTTAGATGCGAGCGCAACGAGCGCACGGTCATCTGTACTTCTCAAGCGAATCACGGACATCGGCCATTTGACAATGCCTGCTTCTACGGTTTCAAAGTCCTTGAATGTCAACGGGGTTTCGATTGGCGCGCGTTCCATCGCAAAGGTATAATGACCGCCTTGAAAATGGTCATGTGCAAGAATTGAACCGCCGACAATAGGCAAATCGGCATTGGAACCGACGAAATAATGCGGAAACTGCTTGACAAAATCCAATAATTTGCGGAAGGTTGCCGGTTCGATCTTCATCGGCGTGTGCTCGGAATTAAACACAATGCAGTGCTCGTTGTAATACACATATGGAGAATACTGCATAAACCATGGACTGTTGTTAATGGTCACCGGAATAATGCGATGATTTTGCCGCGCTGGGTGATTGATGCGTCCGGCATATCCTTCATTTTCCTTGCACAACAGGCACTTCGGGTAGGCTGACTGCGGCAGCAGTTTTGCTGCCGCAATCGCTTTTGGGTCCTTTTCCGGCTTGGAGAGATTGATGGTAATGTCTAAATCGCCATATTCTGTTGGAGCGATCCATTTTACATCCTTGGCGATACGATCTCTGCGGATATAATTGGTATCCTGAGAGAACTTGTAAAACCAATCAGTCGCCTTCTGCGGATCCTGTTTATATAAAGAGAAGAAAATTTGCTGAATCTGACTCGGCATAGGAACTAAGGC
>NZ_JBNMHC010000126.1:0-5836 GCF_050872565.1 Butyricicoccus sp.
CACAGGGAAATATTGAAGAACCGCTGCCGGAGGACAGCGTGTTTATCGGAGAAATCAGCCTGAGCGGTGAACTGCGCCCGATCAAGGGCGCGCTTTCTATGGCGATGGCGGTGCAGGAAGCCGGGAAAAAGAAACTGTTCCTGCCAGAAGCCAATGCAGAGGAAGCGGCACTCATTGGCGATGGGCTGACCATCTATGCTGTGCGACATGTACAGCAGATTCTCGATCATCTGACAGGCAAACAGCTGCTCGAGGCGTATGTGCCGGAAGACACGGGAGAGACTGGATTGGATGATGTGCTGGATTTCTGCGACGTCATGGGACAGGAAAACGTCAAGCGGGCGATGGAAATCGCGGCAGCTGGCGGACACAATATGCTGATGTCCGGCAGTCCCGGTTCCGGCAAGAGCATGATGGCAAAGCGAATTGGAACCATCTTGCCGCCAATGACATTGGAAGAAAAGATGGATGTCGTGCGCATTTACTCCATCATTGGCGACGGCAGCCGAGCGGCGCGGTCGCAGATGCGTCCGGTTCGTGCACCGCACCACACGACGAGTGCCGCGGGCATTGCGGGCGGCGGACAGGGAATCCCGATGCCGGGCGAATTGAGCTTAGCGCATAATGGTGTGCTGTTTCTCGATGAGCTGCCGGAATTTCGCATTGACGCGCTGGAAGTGCTGCGGCAGCCGCTGGAAGATGGTACGGTTTCCATTGTGCGCACGGCAGGACGTGTAACGTATCCGGCAAAATTCATGTTGATTTGTGCTATGAATCCCTGCAAGTGCGGTTGGTATGGCCATCCGTCCGGCCGATGCAAGTGTACACCGGCAGAAGTCAAAAAGTATCGGAGAAAAATTTCCGGTCCGCTGCTTGACCGCATTGATATACAGGTTCATGTGCGTCCGGTGCCGCTCAAGGATTTGTCTGAGCGCAAACCGGCGGAAAGCTCAGCTGACATTCGGGCACGTGTCGTTGCGGCGAGAGAGCGGCAGCGCGCTCGTTATGCGGGCACTAAGACGCGATGCAACGCGGATATGCTTCCGGCACAGCTCGCAGAATTCTGTCGGCCGGATGCCGCCGGACAGGCTTTGCTGGATGCCGCGTTCAAAAAACTTGGCATGACGGCGAGAAGCTATGACCGCATTCTGCGATTGGCTCGTACGATTGCGGATCTGGCGGGAGAGGAGCAGATTTCCGCCGGACACATTGCGGAAGCGATTCAGTACCGCAGCATGGATCGAGACGGCGCATAACGCGAAAAAAAGCCGCACCCAGTTTGGGTGCGGCGTGATCGCGATACATGCCGGTAGCTTTCTAATCTATATGGATAAGCAGAGCAGGGAAAATTTCCCGTGCTGCTGAGGGTACAAAAAAACCACGCCAATCTGCGTGGATTTCAAGATGTTTCTCAAGTGTTTACTTACTTTTCAGAAACACGATGCTCATCACCGTAGATCAGGTCGTCAATATCGGGCTTTTCCGGCTGCGGATCATAATTGCGGATCTTACGAATGGTATCCATAACTCAAATCTCCTTTCTCTTTGTTTATTTTACACATTATACACCGGGATGTTACAAAAGTAAAGAGTGAAAATGATGAACTTTTTGTAAAAAAAGCGAGAAGAACCAAAAAAGAACAAGATGCTGTAACATTGCTTTGTTCTTTCTCGCAACGCGCAGGCATAAAAGAAACCCCGCGCAACCGATGTCACCAGATTAGTAACCTGCACATCTCCTGCAGGTGGGTCTCCTGTCACATACATCTGTGCTTCCAACTTCCGCCGAGGCGGGAGGCCTGCAACTCCGTATGGGAACATCCGGAATCCCGAAAACTAATTGTGGGTTAAAAAAAGGTGACTGTCAAATCGCGCAGGGGTCTTAGCGATTATATTGTTTATTCCTCTTCGTCCTCCGGCGCATCGTACAGCGCTTCCAGACGGGACATAAACAGATTGTACAGGCGGAGGCTCTCTTCCTCGTCATCTACCGATGCGAGCAGCTCCTCGCCGTCTTCCTCAACGATTTTCAGAATGACGACTTCTGCCTCTTCTTCCAGATTCAGTTCAGCCGGAATAAAAGCCATATAGACGGTGCCGTTGTCTTCCAGCGTGTCAATGTGCTCGAATTCCTTCTCGTTGCCTTCCTCGTCAGTCAGGATGACATAGTTGCTCTTGTTTTCTTCACTCATAGTACATATCCTCCGGCTGCTGATCCAAGGTTGTTTACCTTGCACCATTATCATAGCCTATTCTCTCGGAAATTTCAACTGTTTTGCCTAAAAAACGTTGGAAAAATTATCCGATGCGGGAAGGCGTCCCCGTTTGCTCAGGGAAGAATAACACAAAAGCGCGCCGATTGTCAAGCAAAAACTGTCGATTTTATGAAAAACGAACCAAATTTCAAATTTACAGGGATTTTACCTTGACAGCGCAGAGCGCGCGTGGTATACTAATCAGGCAAAAGAAAGAAGGACACACCGTTCTCACCTTGCGCTTCGGCAAAGAGGTTCAGATGTTCAGCTGTTTCGCGTAGATAGCTGTGGTCGGACGGTGTCTTTCCGTCCGTTTTTTATTTTTCGTTTAACCGTTTGGAGGTGCTTAACAATTAGCAGTATGGAACACCAGATCAACGAAGAGATCCGCGACAAGGAAGTAAGACTGATCGACGCAGAGGGCAACCAGGCCGGTATCGTACCGATCGCAAAGGCACTGGAGGCAGCTGCCGCAAAGAATCTTGACCTCGTAAAGATCGCGCCGAATGCTGTTCCGCCGGTATGCCGCGTCATGGACTACGGCAAGTTCCGTTTTGAGCAGGCAAAGCGCGAGAAGGAAGCAAGAAAGAATCAGCACGTCGTGGAGATTAAGGAGATCCGCCTTAGCCCGGGTATTGATGTCAACGACCTCAATGTCAAGGTCAATCATGCAAAGCGTTTCCTCAAGGCTGGAAACAAGGTTAAGGTATCGGTTCGTTTCCGCGGCCGTGAAGTAACTCACTCTTCTATCGGTCTCGATCTGCTGCGCCGATTCGCAGATGAATGCGCTGAAATCGGCAGTATGGATAAAGCCCCTAAACTGGAAGGCCGTCAGATGATTATGTTTCTCGGCCCGAAGAAGGATGGTCCGAAGAAGGATGCCGGCAAGAAGAGCCGCAAGGGTAAGTCCGGCAAGCCGCAGCAGGCTCCGAAAGCGGATTCGTCTGAATCATAAATGTATTACACTGTGCCGCCTCGGCGCAGCCCCATCAGAGAGGAGAACACACTATGCCTAAGATTAAGACTCACAGCGGCGCATCCAAGCGCTTTAAGGTAACAAAGACCGGCAAGATCAAGCGCGCTCACGTTGGTCGCCGCCACATCCTGAACAAGAAGTCCACCAAGCGTCTGAGACATCTGCGTAAGGAAGGCTTTGCTGATTCCACCAACGTAGCACAGGTAAAGCGCCTGCTGCCGTACAAGTAATCTCAGGATTATTAAGAACAACACTTACGATTTGAATTTGGAGGCAATGTTTAAATATGGCAAGAGTTAAGGGCGCAATGATGACGCGCAAGAGAAGAAAGAAGATTCTGAAGCTTTCTAAGGGTTACTTTGGTGCAAAGTCCAAGCTGTTCCGCACTGCAAACGAAGCAGTTATGAAGTCCCTGCGTTATGCATACATCGGCCGTAAGCAGAAGAAGAGAGATTTCCGCAGACTGTGGATCACCCGTATCTCCGCTGCTACCCAGGCTAACGGCATGAACTACAGCACCTTCATGAATGGTCTGAAGAAGGCTGGCGTTGACATCAACCGTAAGATGCTGGCAGATCTGGCTGTAAACGACAAGCCGGCTTTCGAGGCTCTGGTTGCTACCGCTAAGGCTGCTCTGTAATTTTCAGAATAGATTTCATATCCTCTGTTTCCGCTGGAGACAGAGGATTTTTTTATGCAATTTCTGTAAGAATTTGATAAAAAATAGTTAGCTTTCGCTCAAAAACTGGAACAGCCTCCATTGACATTTATTTTTGGGTATGATATTCTTTTTCTTGAATTAGTTCAAACTAATCGTTTGATAGATTGGAAATAGAAGAAGGAGGAACAGAAACATGGAGCTGACTGGTACACATCTGCGGTATCTGCTGCACATGTACGAGATGTCTAGAAAAGAGAAAGAAATGCGGTTGACGGAGATTGCAAAGGCACTGCATGTGAAAAAAGCATCGGTTGCGCGGATTGTCAACGTCTTTCGGGAAAAGGAACTCGTAGATCAGGAGCCCTATGGGAAGGTTCATATGACGGAGCGCGGAGAACAGGTGGCAGCGATGTACTATCGCCGCATTTCCAGCGTGGCAGACTGCCTGATGCAGACAGGACTTTTCCTGACGCGTCAGCAGGCGTTACATGCGGCATGTACGCTCTTACCGGAGCTGCCGGAGACTTGCGTTGAGGAAAAAACGGTTGCGGCAAGCTAATGAAAATAGAAAAATCAGACGGGTCGTGTTGGAGAAATTTTTCTCTGATACGGCCCGTTTTTCGCTTTTCGTTGCAGGCAGCTAATGTATATTCAGTCAAAATCAGAAAAAATTTCCATGATATGGACGGTTTGAGGTTTAGAAATAAAGTTAATCAGTGCATCCTCTTGAAATATCCGATTATCTCGCTAAAATATTGCAAAAAAGTTTGGACAAAGTACATGAAAAAATCACAGAAAATTTTCTGTGTGTGCAAAAACTTGTCACAAGAAGTTAACAAAACAAAATCTCTGTGCATCAGGGAGAAAACAGAAAAATTAAAAAATAAATTTTGCAAAAATGTATATATTTCTAAAATAATCCGAGTGATTTTGCGATACTTGCTCATATGTGTTGTTGACAACTAACCAAAAATTCTCTATAATCGTACTATCAATTTTGGGAATGGGTATCGTATCGAAATTTATGGGATACATCGTTCCAAATACAAGAAAAGTTAGTACATACTGACAAAATATGATGTATTTTTAGAAAGGGCGTAACATGAACAAGAACGCGAAAAAGACGCTGCGTGTCCTGAGCGTGGCTACGGCAGCAACCATGATGGTAGGCGGTGCTGCATTTGCAGTCAATTCCGATGACATTCACGGTCATTGGGCAGAAAAGACCTTGCAGCAGTTCATTGACAATGGATGGCTCAACGGCGATGAGCGCGGTATCCGTCCGGACAGCACCATCATTCGTGCAGAGATGGCAAGTGTTGTCAATTCTGTCGAAGGATATACTGAAGAGGCAGACATCTCCAACTACAAGGATGTGGCCAAGAACGATTGGTTCTACAACCATGTAGCAAAGATTGTCAAGGCACAGGTTATGGTTGGTGTTGGCGACAATCAGTGGGATCCGAAGGGCAACGTTACCCGTGAGCAGGTTGCTGTTATTGCGTGCAAGCTGAACGGTGTAGAGGTTGATACCAAGGCAGATCCAGCAAAGGCTCGCGCACAGCTGACTAAGCTGGGCTACACCGATGCGGACAAGGTTTCCGACTGGGCAGCATCGTACATTCTGACCGCCGTACAGAACGGTTATATGGCTGGTTATCCGGATCACACCCTGCGCTCCGGCAATGACATCACTCGTGCAGAAGCAATTGTGATGCTGGACAATGCAGGCGTTGCCGATCAGCTGACTTACGTACAGATGAACATCCCGTATGCGGATTTCTACGCAGCAGAAATCAACAATGAGAATGCAGTCGATGTAGTCACCTCTGCAACCAACACCAAGTCCATCAAGAATGGCGACGGCGAACTGGTTGGCGGTACCTACAATGACTACGATGCAGATGCTTGGGCTGCTGGCACCCAGAAG
Organism: Butyricicoccus sp.; assembly: GCF_050872565.1. Lineage (GTDB taxonomy): Bacteria > Bacillota > Clostridia > Oscillospirales > Butyricicoccaceae > Butyricicoccus_A. The sequence goes on from NZ_JBNMHC010000126.1 coordinate 5,823, forward strand.
GAAGTACACATCAA
>NZ_JBNMHC010000127.1:0-5828 GCF_050872565.1 Butyricicoccus sp.
CAGCATTTTCATACAGTTGTCGCGGTTCTGGAACTGGCTTCGCTCGGTCTGGCAGCTGACAACGATGCCGGTCGGCTTATGCGTCAGACGAACAGCGGACGAGGTCTTGTTGATGTGCTGGCCGCCTGCACCGGAGGAACGATATACCTGCATATCAATGTCTTCCGGACGGATTTCTACTTCGGTGTCATCGTCGATTTCCGGCATAACTTCGACAGCAGAGAACGAAGTGTGTCGGCGACCGGACGAGTCAAACGGAGAGATACGAACCAGACGGTGCACGCCGGATTCACTCTTGAGGAAGCCGTAGGCATTTTCGCCTTCAATCAGGATAGAAGCAGACTTCAGGCCTGCGTCGTCGCCTTCCAAATAGTCCAAAATCTTGTAGCTGAAGCCGTGACGCTCTGCCCAACGGGTGTACATGCGGTACAGCATGTCGCACCAGTCCTGGGCTTCGGTGCCGCCTGCACCGGCGTGGAACGACAGAATCGCATTGTTGGCATCGTACTCGCCGAGCAGCAGAGTAGCCAGCTTGCGGCGCTCCAGCTCATCGCTGAGCGCGTCATAGCCTTCGCGCAGCTCGTCAATCATGGAGTCGTCGTCCATTTCAATGGCGAGGTCACACAGGGTCAGCAGGTCTTCCTGCTGGCTGCACAGCGTGTGATAGCCTTCGATTTTGTCTTTCAGTGCCTTGGTGCGCTGCAAAATTTTCTGAGACTTTTCCATGTCATCCCAGAAGCCCGGCTCAGAGGCGCGGTTTTCCAGCTCTTCTACTTCTTCGGCAGCGTGCTCCAGATCGTATGCCTGTCCCAGATCTTCGATGGACGGCTTGAGATCGTGCAGCTTCTGACGGTATTCTTCAAATTCGATGAGTGCCAAAATCAATTCTCCTCACAAATAAAAAATCATATGTTCTTAACTCTATATTATAGTGAAAGCAGGGGGAGAAGTAAAGAATTTTTTGTGTTGCGGGACAAAATACGGTTTATTCACAAAAATTTAGTTTTTCTTACTACTGATTTGTGTTATAATGCAAGGTGAATGGCTAGGCGAGTGCGCAAAGACAAACTTTTCTGGTCTGATTTTAGAGAGGAACTTGATTCATGGGGTTTTTAGACAAGATTTTTGGTACACACAGTGACCATGAGCTCAAGCGCATCCGTCCGATTGCGGACAAGGTTGATGCGCTGGAAGAGGAATATAAGAAGCTGACAGATGCACAGCTTCGCGGCAAGACCGACGAATTCAGAAAACGCTATCAGGACGGCGAGACACTGGACGATCTGCTGCCGGAGGCTTTCGCTACGATGCGAGAGGCGGCATGGCGTGTGCTCGGTATGCGCCATTACCGCGTGCAGATTATCGGCGGTATTGTGCTGCATCAGGGCCGTATCGCAGAGATGAAAACCGGTGAAGGTAAGACCCTCGTGGCAACCCTGCCGGCATATCTGAATGCCATCGCAGGCAAGGGTGTTCACATTGTCACCGTCAATGACTATCTGGCAAAGCGAGACAGTGAGTGGATGGGTAAGGTTTACCGCTTCCTCGGTTTGACGGTCGGATTGGTCATTCACGCTGTTCCGCCGGATCAGCGCAAGCCGATGTACGATGCGGATATTACCTACGGCACAAACAATGAGTTTGGCTTCGATTACCTGCGTGACAACATGGCGATTTATAAAAATCGTATGGTACAGCGCGGACATTTCTTTGCCATCGTCGATGAGGTGGACTCCATCTTGATTGATGAGGCGCGTACGCCGCTGATTATTTCCGGTCGCGGCGATAAGTCTACCGACATGTACGAGCGCGCCGAGAGCTTTGTCAATCGCCTGAAGTGCTATCGCGTCAAGGAGACCGATGACAAGCTAGACTTGGAAGAAGAAGGCGAACGCCTGCGTCTGGAAGAAGAGGAGCGCAAGGCAAATCCGGAAAAGGCAAAGCCGATGACGGATGAAGATCGTCAGATTCTCGAACAGCTGCGTGCAGACTATGTTGTCGATGAAAAGGCAAAGACCGCTGTGCTGACACCGGTTGGTCAGAAAAAGGCCGAACAGTATTTCGGCGTAGAAAATCTGGCAGATCCGGAAAATTCGACGCTGGCACATCACATCAATCAGGCACTGCGTGCCCATGGTATCATGAAGCTGGATGTCGACTATGTCATTCGTGACGGCGAGATCATCATTGTCGATGAGAACACCGGCCGTCTGATGTTCGGCAGACGCTATAACGAGGGTCTGCATCAGGCGATTGAGGCGAAGGAACATGTCAAGGTACAGCGCGAGAGCAAGACGCTGGCTACGATTACCTTCCAGAACTACTTCCGTATGTACGGCAAGCTGTCCGGTATGACCGGTACGGCACTGACTGAGGAAGATGAGTTCCGCGAGATTTATAAGTTGGATGTCATTGAGATTCCGACCAATAAAGACATTGCACGTAAAGACAATCCGGATGCCGTCTATCGTACTGAGGCGGGCAAGTTCCGCGCGGCAATTGCGAAGATTCAGGAGTGCCATGCCAAGGGTCAGCCGATTCTGGTCGGTACGGTATCCATTGAAAAGAGTGAACTGCTGTCCAAGCTGCTCAAGAAGGAAGGCATTGCGCACAATGTCTTGAACGCAAAGTTCCATGAGCAGGAGGCAGAGATCGTCGCACAGGCAGGCCGTTTGGGTGCGGTTACGATTGCCACCAACATGGCTGGCCGTGGTACGGATATTGTGCTCGGCGGCAATGCAGAAAACATGGCTGTAGCAGCTCTGCGCAAGGCAGGCTTTGACGAAGCCATTATCACAGAAGCTACCGGCTATGCAGAGACAGAGGACGAAGAGATCCTGCGTGCCCGCGAAGAATATCAGCGTCATTTGGCAGAGTTCAAGAAGCAGACCGATGAAGAGGGCGAGCGCGTGCGCGCCGCAGGCGGCTTGTATATTCTCGGCACAGAGCGTCATGAATCCCGCCGTATTGACAACCAGCTGCGCGGCCGTGCCGGTCGTCAGGGCGATCCGGGTGAATCCAGCTTCTATATTTCTATGGAAGATGATTTGATGCGCCTGTTCGGCTCCGAGCGCGTCATGGGTATGCTGGATAAGATGGGCATGGATGATGACACGCCGATTGACCAGAAGATGCTGTCCGGCGCGATTGAAAGCGCACAGAAGAAGGTCGAGTCGAGAAACTTCCAGATTCGTAAGAATGTCCTGCAATATGATGACGTGCTCAATACCCAGCGCGAAGTCATTTACAAGCAGCGTCAGGATGTCTTGGACGGCGCAGACCTCAAGGAATCCATTTTGAGCATGGTAGACAGCGTCATTGAGACGACGGTACACGGCGTGCTCGGTGAAAAGAGCTATCTGGAGCCGGTTGATGTAGAGGACATTCGCAAGCACTTCTTGGGTCTGTTCCTGACGCCGGAGGACTTGCAGTTTACCAATGAAGAGCTGGATGATATGGCGCCGGAGGCTCTCGTCGAAGAGATTCGAGAGATTGCCCATGCGGTATATCAGGCGAAGGAAGACGAAGTCACACCGAACATTATGCGTGAGCTGGAGCGCGTCATTCTGCTGCGCAATGTCGATGAAAAGTGGATGGATCACATTGATGCCATGACCGAGCTGCGAAACGGTGTTCGTCTGCGTGCTTATGCACAGCGCGATCCGGTTGTCGAGTACAAGCGCGAAGGCTCGGAGATGTATGACCAGATGATTGCAATGATTCGTGAGGATACCGTCCGTATGATGTATACGGCGCGCGTTCGCGTGCATGGCGAGGAGCCGAAGCGCGAGCAGGTCGCTCAGGAAACCGGTGCATCCGGTGCAGAGGGCGAGGAGAGTGTCTCCAATACCCCGCGCAAGGCAATCAAGAAGCCGGGCAGAAATGATCCGTGCCCGTGCGGCAGCGGCAAGAAGTATAAGAAGTGCTGCGGCCGCAATGAGTAAGAAATAAAAGGGTAGGCGAAACACTGCATGAAACAACATAACAGTTATCTGTTTCTTGTATTGATTGCGGGCGTGTGCGGCGCCGTGCTGCGCGGCATGAGCCTGCTGTATGGCTACGAAAGTGAATCAGGGCTTCCGGTTGACGGCTATATGCCGTCGACCGCTCTGCTGGTGCTGGCGATTGCGCTGGTTGTCGTGGCAGCTGTGCTGTGCCGAACCTGGTTCGGCGGGCAGGAATACGCCTATGAGCAGCTGTTTGCTCCGCTTTCCGGTGTCAGCCGCGTCCTGTGTATGCTGTTTGGCATCGGCATGGCCATTGTATCCGTTTTGGGACTGATTTATCTGCCGGGACAGCTGCTGGAAGAATCGACCATTATGGGCGACCAGCTCATTGCGCCGAGTATGATTATCGTCGTCGCGACGGCAGTTACGTGGGCACTGGGACTGATTACCGGCATCGGCTTGCTGCTGCTGGCAATGGGAAGCAACAAACCGGTATCCAAAAAGACGGGTTTTTACACCACGATTCCGATGTTTTGGGGCTGCTTAGATCTGATTATGGTGTATCATGACAACAGTGCCAATCCGGTGCTGTCGGACTACACCTATCAGCTTGTGCTGATTGTCGCAGTGATGCTGGCATTTTACAGCATGAGCGGATTTTTGTTCTCCAAAGGCTCTGCGCCGCGGTTCTTTGTGTCGGCGGGGGCAGCCATTTTCTTGGCAATCACCAATGCGGGCGGCTTGCTGGTTTGGAAGCTGCGCGCCAATTCCGATTTGGGAATCATGGGATACTTTGGCATCTCTGTCACGTTCCGCGCCGTGATGTATCTGCTGGCGGGTGCCTATCTGCTGGCTGTGCTGTCTCGTGCGCTGCACATAACTCCGCTTCCGCCGAAGCAGGAAAAGACAGAGGAAACACCAACTCCACAAGCAACAGAAGCATAACAAAAAGGCTGTTTTTCAAACGAAAAACAGCCTTTTTTATCGAGTTTTTTCGCATTATTCCGGCATTCCCATGTAATTGAGTCCGAATAAATGCTTGGGAAGCGGCTTGCCGGTCTGCACGGCATCATAGCAGGTCTCCATCAGACAGGCAGCGGGACGCTGGGCGTTGTTGAGGATTTGAAAATAGTCTGTATAGCGTCTCATATGCGGCATAGACGCGTCAATCCACGGCTGATGACTGTGATTGGTGCAGTCGGCGTCAATTGGTGCCAGTGGGCGGATTAAGCTGGAAAAGTCTCCGGAGATGTGCAGTCGATGCTCCAACCAAGACAGCGCGGTGTGTCGGCGGCCGGAACGGTCGTGCAGCAGGTGCTGGACGTGAATCATGGAGCGCATGGACGACTTGACGGCGGAAACCGGCACGCGGGTTCCGTAGACATTCCAAATCGCATGAGACAGAACCGTGCCGATGCAGTTGGCGGTCTTGTTGTCATACGATAAAATCATATGGGCTGGATAATCAGCAGGCTTGCCGCTGTGTGCGGCGGCGATGAGCGCGCGGTCGAGCTCGGATTCACATAAATTATGTTGTGCCGACAGCGACAGCTGCGGATACAGCGGATCAATGCGATAATTGGCAATATATGTCACAAACGGATGCGCTGAGCGGTCTAAGATGTAGTGACAGCAGTAGCCGAGCAAATAGGCGGTTGCCTCCGGCGTGTGGCTGTGAGAACAGGCGGCCGTCAGCGCCTGAAACATGCGGTCAACGCGCTCTTCGTGCATCCGATGACCGACGCGGTTGATGCTGTTTTCGGTGAGTGGGTGGTAAAAAAATAAGATGTCTGGTCCCTGGGCACCCCAGCGAAAAGCGAGCGGTGCCGCTTCAATGGCTTTTGCGAGATAGGGCTGAGCTTCGTGCAGAGCGGAGTCTGC
>NZ_JBNMHC010000128.1:0-5807 GCF_050872565.1 Butyricicoccus sp.
GAGTCCTTCAATGACATCCGGCAGAGCGGCAGGCGTATTGACCGCTGCGTTGTGGAACAAGATAATACTGCCATTTTGCGCATTTTGGACAACTCTGCTCGTGATTTCAGACGGTGCCGGATTCTTCCAATCTAGTGAATCGACATCCCACTGAATGCAGTACATGCCAATGGAGCGCATAGTGGAAACCACTGCATCATTATAATCTCCGTATGGCGGGCGGAACAGCGTTGGCTGCACGCCTGTAATCGCTTTGATTTTTTCATTGCAGCTCTGTACTTCCGCCGTCATTTGCTCTGCGGATAAATCCGGCATATGCGGATGTGTCGAAGAATGATTCATGACTTCGTGTCCTGCATCGGAAAGTGCTTTGACGGATTCTGGATATTTTTCCACCCACTCCCCTACGACAAAAAATGTCGCCTGGATGTCATACTTCTTCAGAATGTCAATGAGCTGCTGCGTGTCCTCATTTCCCCACGCCGCATCGAAGGTCAGCGAGCAAACTTTGTCTTTTCGTTCCACGCTGTAAATAGGCAGATCTCTTTGCGCCGCGGAAACGCTGATCCAATTTCCTGTACAAAAAAACAGACAACCTGCACAACACACCACAGCGGCTATCAGCAGTGCAACCGCCATTTTTTTGCCGGATACTACCTTAAAATAGCACATTTCACCCACCTCAGTGTATCTTACGTGCATAGTTTGTACATTATACCGCCGTCCGCACTTGTCTAGTTCTCTGTACGCTGTCACAATTCGCCGAAGAAATATCTGGTGATTCTGCTGTGAAAAAAGTCGTGCTTTTCTCTTGCAATTCAGGGCATATCATGGTAAATTTATAAGCAAGGAAAGCAACATGTATGTTTCCTTCCGAGCACGTCTTTCAAAATTGGATGGTCAAAAATCAGCGGATGCTGGCAAAAAGAAAATCGCCAGTTGCAATCCGCTTTTGTTCCCCCCAATTGCGTGCACGTGAACGCAACATCATGCGGCATCCCAATCATTGCACCTTTATAATTTCATAAAGGCATAGAATACGATCCTATGCATCCATAACAACAAAGGAAAAGGTTACTCAGATTCGATTCCGAATTTCGACAACTACTTTTGTATGACTTTGTTTTTCCCATACAGAAAGATATGTTCTTTTATGGAGAGAGTGTTATTGAAAGAATGTTAAAAGCGATCTTTTGGGGAAGCAACATGTGAAACAAAAGGAAATATAAAGAAAGAAGGAAAAATAAATGGGTTTTCTGAACTCTAACATTTGGGTTATTATCTCCTTCTTGGCTTTCACGATCTTAGTAGCAGTCATTGCTAGCGTAAAGACCAAGGGCGATAACCTCGAATCCGCAGACGGATACTTCCTCGCAAGCCGCAGCCTTCCGGGCTACGTTATCGCAGGTTCCCTTCTGCTGACAAACCTGTCTGCTGAGCAGCTGGTTGGCCTGAACGGCCAGTCTTGGCAGACCAACATGAGCCCGTCCGCATTTGAAGTTGGTTCCATCTTCACTCTGCTGTTCCTGGCTCATTACTTCCTGCCGCGTTACCTGAAGATGGGTACCACAACCATTCCGGCTATGATGGAAGAGCGTTTTGGCAAGGGCGTTAAGCTCATGTTCTCCGCTATCATCGTACTGATGTACTCCTTCCTGAACCTGCCGGTTATCCTGTACTCGGGTTCCGTTGCATTCGTAAGAATCTTTAACTTTGACAAGCTGTCTATCTTCAACGGCAACCAGTTCGCTGCTATTGCCGTTCTGTGTGTAGTTATTGGTATTGTAGGTGCTTGCTACGCAATCTTCGGCGGCCTGAAGGCCGTTGCTGTATCCGATACCATCAACGGTATTGGTCTTTTGATTGCAGGCTTCCTGATCCCGTTCATTGCTCTGGCAGTTCTGGGTCATGAAGTTGGCGGTTCTGGCATCGTTGACGGTTGGTCTTACATCCTGCACAACGAGCCGGAGAAGCTGAATGCATGGTCCGCTTGGAACTCTGCACAGCCGAACCTGCCGTGGCCGCTGATCTTCACTGGTATGCTGTTCTCCAACCTGTATTGGTGGTGCACCAACCAGTCCTTCGTTCAGCGTTCCCTCGCTGCTAAGAACCTGGCTGAAGGCCAGAAGGGCGCTATTTACTGTGGCTTCCTGAAGTGCCTTGGCCCGCTGTACCTGATTTTCCCGGGCATCATCGCTTATCATATGCCGTCCATCCAGGAGACGATCAACAACTCTTCTTCCCCGATTGACATGGCATATCCGGCACTGATTGCACACGTTGTACCGACTCCGATTATGGGCTTCTTTGCCGCTGTACTGTTCGGCGCTATCCTGTCTTCCTTCAACTCCGTTCTGAACTCTGCTTGCACGATGTTCACGCTGGATATTGTCAAGGATACCAAGATAGGCAAGGGCAAGAACGATGCTCAGCTGATTAAGATTTCCAAGTCTTACGGTACCTTCGCAGCAATCATTTCTATCATCATCTCCCCGTTCGTTATGTACGCAAACGGCATTACCACCTTCCTGAACTCTCTGGCAAACTTCCTGTCCCTGCCGGTACTGTGCACCGTTCTCGGTGTTATGTGGTTCCGCCGCGTACCGAAGTTCACTCCGTATCTGATTACTGTTATCCATTTCGTTGTTTACGGCGCATTCCTGCTCCTGAAGCCGTGCTATCCGGGAACCACCGAAGAGATCCATTACCTGTACGCAATGGCTGTTCTGTTCCCGATCTACCTGCTGATTATGTTTATTCTGCAGAAGGTTCGCCCGTGCGAAGAGTATGTCGTACCGGATGTTGGTGCAGTTGACCTGACTCCGTGGAAGTATCGTTGGCACCTGACCATCATCGGCCTGGTTGTCGCTGCTATCTTCTACATCGTATTCTCCCCGCTGGTACTGGCAGCATAAGCTGTCTTCCAGCTCCTTTATCCCCAATGATTTCTTTTAAAACAACATAACACAATCTCCGCGCCCCCTGCAGTTCCTGATGCAGGGGGCTTTTGTCTTGCTTTTTTGTGACATAGGACAAAAAAACAGGCTTTGCTCGCCGCAAAGCCTGTTTTTCTTTTACTTGGAGTTGCCCGGTGCATCCTGATCGATGTTTCTCGTAAAGATCTGCTCTCTGCTACTCTTCCAAATCAGATACAAAATGTCATCGCCATACATGACGGAGACATCTTCATCGACAGAAGAGGTTTCTTCCTTGAGATGCAGGGTCTTGTAGTCATCGCTCAGGGTATAGGTACCGTTGCCCTTTTTGCCCTCGTTGTTGGTCTCATACGTGCCATCCTTGTTGAACTGAATGGTTGCGCTCTCATGTCCCTCAAAATACCATGTGCCGAGAATGGTTGTCTCGTCAATGGTCGCCGGTGGATCACCAATGTCCTCCTGCGTGTAGGTGCTGCGGGTGCAGCCGCACAGCAGCAGCGACGCCATAGCAACAAGCATAAGCACGGTCAATATTCTTTTTTTCATATATGTCTCTCCTCATAGTACTTGATGGATTTCATTATATCAGACAAGCCTGACAAATTCCACTGGGTATCTTTCGGGTATTATGCAGCAATTCGCAGTAATGCATAGACCTTTTACATCGGCGTTCTCATCGGTTATAACGAAAATGCTTGCTTTTTTTGTCCAGCCATGCTAGATTAAAATAGACAGAGCGATTGCTGTGATAATGTGGTACAATCGTTCTTTCGTATATCTGCTGGAAGGGGTTTCAACATGGCTGTCACACTCAAACAAATTGCCGAGCTTGCCGGTGTATCCCGCGGCACGGTAGACCGCGCGCTATACAACCGCGGCCGCGTCAAACCGGAGGTCGCTGAGCGAATCCGCAAAATTGCAAATGATCTTGGGTATCAGCCAAACCGCGCCGGAAAGGCGCTGGCAATGACCCACCGCCCGATGAAATTGGGCGTCATCGCGCAGGCGACAGAAACGCCGTTTATGCATCTGCTGCGCTCCGGCATCGACGATGCCGCGAAAGAAGTCTCCAGCATGGGCTGTGAGGTCTTGGTGCGTGAGGGCATCGGTCTGGATGTGGATGTTCAGCTTCAGCTCATTGATGAGCTGCTCGCTGAGGACATCAGCGGCTTGGCCATCTGTCCGGCAGATGATCCGCGCATGAAAAAGAAAATCAATGCGCTGGTAGATGCCGGTATTCCGGTCGTGACTTTCAACGCAGACATCGACGACACCAAGCGCATGTGTTTTGTCGGACAAAACAGTGAGCTTGCCGGCCGCACCTGTGCGGGTCTGGTCAACGCCATCACCAATGACGGCGGGCTGGTTCTCCCCATCTCCGGTTATCACTACAACCATTCGCACGCGCTGCGCATCCACGGATTCTGCGACGAAGTCAAAAAGAGCTTCCCCAATCTGCGCATTCTTCCCGCCGTGTACTGTCAGGACGATGAAATCACCACGCAGGAGCTGACGGAAGAGACGCTGCGCCGCCATCCGGATCTTAAAGCCATTTATATGGCTGCCGGTGGACAGACCGGCGTGTGCCGCGCTCTGGAGCGCATGGGCTGCACAGACACCGTCCGCGTGATCTGTTTCGACCTCATACCAAACAACATCCAGAATCTGCTTGACAGTCGTATAGACTTCTTGATCGGACAGGATGCACACACCCAAGGCTTTCAGCCGATTATGATACTTTTTGACCGTGTTTTTTCCGGAAAATCACCGGAAACCCGCTATTTTTACACCGATATTTCCATTAAAAACAAATACAATGTGTAATTTGACCATACTCTGCCCGCTGTTTTTTCTCGAAAAAGCAGCGCGGCAGATTTTTTTCGTCAAAATTTATAAAAAATCCTAGTCGTTTTTCGTCACTTTGACGTGTGTGCGTTCACGTGAACGCAATATTAAAATTATTTTTAGAAGCCTAAAAAGTTCATTTTTTCTTCGTTTTATCCAGTTTTGGCGGGTTTCTCCCCGTGAAATTGGCGATTTTCCGAAGCTCGTCTGGTGTTTCTGTACAAATATTTTGAATTTTGGGCATTTTGTTCTATTGATTTGCACAAGAAATTCCGCTATACTTGAGTCACAACAACAGAGAACACCGGTTCAAAACCGGTTCACATTTTGATTTTGGAGATTTTGGAGGTTTTTGACATGGATGAACTGAAAATCGCTCTGGTCGGCTGTGGCATGATTGGTAAGCAGCATATCGACCGTATTCAGAACAGAATTAAGGGTGCTACTATCGTAGCAGTATGCGATGTATTCGAGGCTGGCGCTAAGGCAGCAGCTGAAATCGCAGGTCCTGGCACCAAGGTTTACACCGATTCCGCTGAGGCTATTAACGATCCTGACGTTAATGCAGTCGTTGTTACCACTCCGGGCCAGTTCCACAAAACACCGATCCTGCAGGCTATCGCTGCTGGCAAGCCGGTATTCACCGAGAAGCCGCTGACCAACACCGCTGCTGAGTGCAAGGAAATCGTTGACGCTGAGATGGCTTCCGGTAAGCATCTGGTACAGGTTGGCTTCATGCGTCGTTACGACCGCGGCTACAACCAGGTAAAGGAACTCATCGACGAAGGCAAGTTCGGTGCTCCGATGATTCTGAAGTGCACCCATCGCGCTGACGGCGTTGCTGATGATTACACCACCGCAATGGCTGTTACCGATACCGCAATTCATGAGATCGACGTTCTGCCGTGGCTGATTAACGACGAGTGGGACGAAGTACAGTGCATCATGCCGAAGACTTCTTCCAAGGCTCATGCAGGTCTGAAGGATCCGCAGGTCATGATTATGAAGACCAAGACCGGCATCGTA
>NZ_JBNMHC010000129.1:0-5763 GCF_050872565.1 Butyricicoccus sp.
GAACAAGCAAAGCGCATTCTCAAGGAAGAGATGGAAGCCGCTTGCCAGCTCAAAGCTCCGCTCACAGTTGATGTATCGTCTGGCCACGATTGGTATGCGGCGAAGGGCTAAAGCCATGATTTTATTTGTAGACTATAATGATGTGTTTCGCGCGCCGCTGGCGGCAGCGTTCTATACACAAAGCCATCGGAAACCGGCGCACAGCGCGGGTGTTTATGCGGATGAAGGTGCGCAGCTCGGTGCCGCGGTGCGTCCTAAACTGCTGGATACGCATCGGGCACGGTGTTTGTCCGCGTCTATGCTGGCGAAAGCAGATGCTGTTTGGTGCGTCACCGCGGCGATTGCGCGGCATTTGACGGAAGAACATCCGGAAGCAAGACAAAAGATACATGCGCTGCCGGACATTCCGGATCCAACCGGAAGCGGAAAAGCGGGCTATGCGCAGTGCGAACAGCAGATTTGTCGGATCATAGAGGAGATGATGGAATGCCAATACACATAGTTCCGTTTGATGCGCAGCATGTGCACGCGGTTGCGCAGATCGAACAGGCATGTTTTGCTGAACCATGGACAGAAGAGGGACTGCGCGAGGAACTGGATAATCCGTGTGCACGATTTCTCGTTGCTGTGGCAGAAGATGGCACAGTTGCCGGATATATTGGCTGTCATACGGTGCTGGACGAAGGGTATATTGCCAATGTTGCCGTATCTCCGGCGCATCGCAGGCGCGGCATCGGCAGACAGCTCGTGCAGGCATTATTAGAGCGTTCCGAAGATCTCGCATTTGTTACGTTAGAGGTTCGCGTATCCAATCAGGCAGCAATGGCGCTGTACACAGACTGCGGATTTCAATCGGTTGGCGTCCGCAAGAAATTTTACAGCCATCCGACAGAAGATGCGCTGCTCATGACGGCATTTTTACAGGCTAACTAAAAGGGAAGAAGTTACTATGAAAATTTTAGCAATCGAATCGTCCTGCGATGAGACCGCTGCTGCGGTTATCGAAGATGGACGAAAGATCTGTTCCAATATTATCAACTCACAGGCGGAGGAACACGCCTTGTATGGCGGCGTTGTGCCGGAAATTGCCAGCCGCGGCCACGTGGAGGCAATCAGTGCGGTTGCCTTGACGGCTGTGCGCGAAGCGGGACTCACGATGGACGACGTGGATGCCATTGCAGCGACTTGCGCACCAGGACTCATTGGCGCGTTGTTGGTCGGCTCAAACTATGCCAAGTCGCTGGCTTGGGCATTGCAGAAGCCGTTTATTCCGGTGCATCATATTCGCGGCCATATTGCGGCGAATTTGCTGGCATTTCCGGAGCTGGAACCGCCGTTCTTGTGCTTGTCCGCGTCTGGCGGATCGTCAATGATTGTACTGGTCAAAGACTACACAGACATGGAGATTCTCGGCGGCACCCGCGACGATGCAGCGGGCGAAGCCTTTGACAAAGTGGCTCGCGTACTCGGTGTCGGCTATCCGGGAGGCCCGAAGATTGATAAGCTGGCGCAGGGCGGCAATCCAAAGGCATACAAACTGCCGCATTCGCATGTAGACGGTGCGCCGTTGGATTTCTCGTTTTCTGGTCTCAAAACCGCGGTCATCAATTTGGCGCACAATGCAGAGCAGAAGGGTGAACCGCTGGATCGTCACGATTTGGCAGCATCGTTTCAGCGGGCAGTCAGTGACACGCTGGTGCCGCGCCTGAAGCTCGCCGCAGAGCAGACCGGCGTACGGCGCTTGGTTGCAGCTGGCGGTGTAGCGGCAAATTCTCAGCTGCGTGCGGATTTGGAAAAGATGGCAGAGGGCTTTGGCGTGCCGATCTATATGCCGCCGCTCAGCTTGTGCGGAGACAATGCAGCGATGATTGGCGCGCAGGCATATTATGAATATCTTGCAGGAAATACCGGCACAATTTGGCAAAATGCCTTTGCTACAGCGGAAATCTCAGAGAAAATCTGTCAAAAGCACGGAATTGCAAAAAGACGGGCAAAAAGGTAGAAAAAATCGGTCAAAAGGTGTAAAATGAAAAGGAACTTCCAAAATTCTCTCTGAAAGATTTCAGAGTACCCTGTTTGGATGGACGAAAGGCCTGTGCAGGATTGCACAGTTGAAAATTCAAAGCAGCTGCGGACAGGCGGAATCAGCCGCCGCGCACGGTACATAGGCAGGAGGAGACGATCCGTCATGGAAAAGATTAAAATGACCACACCGCTCGTCGAGATGGACGGCGACGAAATGACCCGCGTCATCTGGCAGATGATTAAAGACGAACTGATCTGCCCGTTTGTTGATCTGAAGTCCGAATACTATGACCTGGGACTCAAGCACAGAAATGAGACCGACGATCAGGTGACCATTGATTCGGCTGAGGCGACCAAGAAGTATGGCGTCGCCGTCAAGTGTGCAACCATTACACCGAATGCAGCTCGTATGACCGAGTACAACCTGAAGGAAATGTGGAAGAGCCCGAACGGCACCATCCGTGCAATTTTGGATGGCACCGTATTCCGTGCACCGATCCTTGTCAAGGGCGTAGAGCCGTATGTCAAGAATTGGGTCAAGCCGATTACCATTGCGCGTCATGCATACGGCGACGTGTACAAGGGCGTAGAAATGAAGGTTCCGGGTCCGGGCAAGGTTGAGCTGGTGTACACAGCAGAAGACGGCACGGAGACGAGAGAAACCGTGCACAACTTCCAGTCTGCGGGCATTGTACAGGGACAGCACAATCTGGTGCCGTCCATTGAGAGCTTTGCCAGAAGCTGCTTCAGCTTTGCTGTAGATACCAAACAGGATCTCTGGTTTGCAACCAAGGACACGATTTCCAAGAAGTATGACCATACGTTTAAGGACATTTTCCAGGAAATCTATGACAACGAATACAAAGAGACATTTGAGAAGATGGGTCTGGAGTATTTCTACACGCTGATTGATGATGCAGTCGCTCGCGTCATTCGCTCCAACGGCGGCTACATCTGGGCGTGCAAGAACTATGACGGCGATGTCATGAGCGACATGCTGGCAACGGCATATGGCTCTCTGTCCATGATGACATCTGTCCTCGTTTCTCCGAAGGGCGTATACGAATACGAAGCAGCACATGGCACCGTACAGCGTCATTACTACAAGCACCTCAAGGGCGAAGAGACATCGACCAATTCTATCGCAACGATTTTTGCGTGGACGGGTGCACTGCGCAAGCGCGGTGAGCTGGATCAGCTGCCGGAACTGTCTGCCTTTGCGGACAAACTGGAAAAGGCTTGCATTGATACCGTAGAATCTGGTAAGATGACTAAGGACCTTGCACTCATTACCAAGTTGGAGCATGTCACAACTCTGAATACGGAAGGCTTTATCAAGGCTGTCCGCGAGACGCTGGAAGCCTCTCTGTAAGAGGAATATCAGGAGGAGTAATCAGTGGCTAACACAAAAAACGTATCCAAAGCAGTCGTAAACCGCTTGCCGCGGTATTATCGCACGCTTCGGGAGCTTGCCGATCAGGGCATTGGACGCATCTCGTCCAAGGAGCTTGCCTCGCAGATGGATCTGACTGCCTCGCAGATCAGACAGGATCTGAGCTGCTTTGGCGGATTTGGTCAGCAGGGATATGGTTATAGTGTGGATAAGTTGATCGTGGAGCTGGAGCGCATTCTCGGTGTTGCCGGAAGCCAGCGGGCGATTCTGCTCGGCGTCGGCAATCTGGGACGAGCACTGCTGCGCAACTTTGACTTCTCCTACTGCGGCGTTCGTCCGATTGCGGCGTTTGACACCGCACAGACGGTTGTCGGCAGCGATTTCCGCGGCATTCATGTACACGCCTTGCAGGAGCTCGAAGAGTACTGTGAGCGCGAGCGGCCGGATATTGCGGTTCTGTGCGTGCCGGCGGACAAGGCAATGGAAATGGCACAGCGGCTGGTCAAGAACGGCATCCGCGGCATTTGGAATTTCTCCAATGTCTCCATGAAGGAAGACGTACTCGGCGTTCCGGTGCAGGATGTGCATTTCTCGGATTCGCTGATGACGCTTTGCTATCGGATGAAAGACACCGACCCGTTTGACGAGATCAACGAAATTGAATGAGATACGCGCTGAAAAACTCCCGCAGGGTATAAACCTGCGGGAGTTTTGCGTCTAAAAAAATATATCACCTCTTGCTCGTCCGCGCGATAGTATGGGAATGAAAAAAACGAAACAGGAGGAATCTGTTATGTGCAACAACTGCAACAATGGCTTTGACTGCTGGTGGATTCTCATCTTTATCGTTCTCATCTGCTGCTGCGGCGGCTCTGGCAGCTGGGGCTGTGGCTCTTGCGGTTCCTGCGGCGGATGCTGTGGCGGCAGCTGCAGTGGATGTGGAAGCTGTGGCGGATGCGGCTCGTGCGGCTGCAACAATTCCTGCGGTGACTGCTGCTGAGATGTGATTTTCCTGTGAACTCGTTTGCCAGACATTGCATCTGTCACTTTTCTGTGTTAAAATGATAGAAAAATCAAAGGAAAGTGTGTTTTTGATCCATGGCTAAAAATAAGGTAAAATTTTCTGAGGACAAAAAGTACCACAGATGGCGCCGCATCGGCTTTTATTGCCTGTACGCTGCTATTGCGCTGGCAGTGCTCTGCGTTGTGCTGGGGCAGGTATATGGCATGGACAGCAAGCCGTGTCTGTATTCCGGCTATGCAGCCATCGTACTGGTTATTTGGTTCTATCTGATTAACTTCTTCAAGTGGCGCTGCCCGGATTGTCACAAGACACTGCCGCTTCTCGGACCGGTGCTGGAGTGCCGCGTCTGCAAGCATAAGTTTATTGACGACAAAGGGCATCAGGTTTGGTAAAACGGCTCACAACATGCGGTGCAGATTTCTGCGCCGCATGTTTTTTGTACACAGCTTGCTGACAGAGATGTTGCCCTGTAAAATGAGATACAAAAATCCGCAGAGCCTGCAAAAAGATGCTCTGCGGATTTTTGTGTGGAATTTAGAAATTTTGATAAAACAAGCCGTGTTGATTGCAGTACCAGACGAGAATGCCGTGACGGAAATACGGCAGGCGGGTTTCCATATTCCATTCCGGATACAGCTTGCGTGTCACGACCGTGTCGCCGGTGAGCAGCGTGACAAAGGCAATCGAGTGCTGCTTGGTCATCGGATGATCGGATACGACGTGCCATTCGGTTTCCAGCTTTTCCAGCGTCAGTTTTTGCGCATCGGATGCCTTTTGCGGCGTGAGCGGCAGCAGCTTTTTGCCGCAGCAGCTGATTTGTGCCTTACCGGAAGCCGTGATGAGATTGCCGCAGACAGGACAGATATAAAACAACAGTTTTTTCATATTGCCTGCGAGGACGCGGCGCGTGGGCAGTTCGCCATCTAGCAGCGCGGATAAGTCAAGTTCTAATGTTTCCGAAAGGGATGGCAGCAGAGACAAATCGGGGCATCCCAGCCCGCATTCCCACTTGGAAACGGTCTTGTCGCTGATGTTCATTTTGTCAGCAAGCTCTTGCTGCGTCATGCCGTGCTCGCGGCGTGCGGCGCGAATGAGTTCGCCGATTTTCTTTTGATTCATGGTCACATACCTCCTGTGACTATCATACCGCATCGAAAATAAAAATCCAATCTACGCTCCGCAGAGTTCTTGAAAAGCTGGGAAAAGTATGGTATATTGCTATGCGGATTTAGAAAGAGAGGCATAGGAATGAATACAGAACAAGCCTTTGCTATCAAGGGTGATATTTGTTTTTGCAAGACAAACAATCAATGGACAACAA
>NZ_JBNMHC010000130.1:0-5750 GCF_050872565.1 Butyricicoccus sp.
AACATCAGATTGAAATAGAAGCCGATGAAGCCGGACAGAGATGCCGACGAGCGAACGCCGAGAATATAAATATTCTTCGCGTGCAGAATCGCCTCTACCGTGCTCTGAAAAGAATTGCGGTCGATTTCATCCAATGTCATGCGGATTTTGTCAATATCCGAGGACAAGACGGAGCGCAGAATATCCTGATCGCCCATTCTGTCACTGGTCACTTCCATACGCTGTACAGCCGTCAGCTTGTTGCGAATCATCTCCTGCAACGCCTTTTGCAGCTGCGGATAGCCCGCATAGCCCAGTTCTGTAGCAAATCGTACAACGGTAGACTCGCTGACACCGACGGTCGAGCCGAGCTTGCTTGCGGTCAAAAATGCCGCTTTATCATAGTGTTCAATGATATACTTCGCAATCAAACGCTGTCCCTTGGAAAAGGTGGACAGATTGTTCTGTATTTTGTTCATCAAATCATTCATAGTTTCTGCCTCTTATATATACATATGGGTTTCACATTCTATAGTTTTATTGTATCTGTTGATGAACAAAAATGCAAGTGTTTCTCATGCAAATTGCAAAATTTGCGCAAGAATTCCATCATTGCTTGGTTTTTCCCAAGCCGCTTGCCCGGCGCAGTGCGGCAATCTCTTCCGCTGTCAGCTCGCGCCAGTGCCCCGGACGCAGGGATTCTTCCAATTTCAGCGGTCCCATCGCAATGCGGCACAGCCGCAGAACCTTGAAGCCGCACTGGGCACACATTTTGCGAATCTGCCGGTTGCGTCCTTCATGAATGGTGATGTGCAGCTCGTGTACTTGATCCTCACCGGACGCCTGAATCTGTACCTGCGCCGGACGAATGCGGTATCCATCAATGACCATCGGTCGAGCCAGCTCTTTGATGCGTGTCTTATCGCCGCGCACGGTCACGGCATAGGTTTTATCCACATGATTGCGTGGATGCGTCAGCGCAGCGAGCAGTTCACCGTCATTGGTCATGAGCAGCATTCCTTCTGAGTACTGATCCAATCTGCCGACCGGCAGCACCCGCACCGGACAGTTTTTGACCAGCTGTGCCACCGTTTTTCGATTTTTTTCGTCTGACATCGTTGTGACGACCCCCGCCGGTTTATACAGCACAATGGTGTGATAGCTCTCATGTCCGGCAATCCGCTTTCCATTGACGCAAATCACATCCGTATCTATGTCTGCCCGATCTCCCACTTGTGCTCTTGTGCCGTTCACCGTCACGGCACCGCTGGCAATGAGCTGCTCCGCCGCCCGGCGGGAGCAAACGCCCGCACCGGATAAAATTTTCTGTAATCGTTCCTGCATGGTTTAATCCTTCCACGGGCGTTTACTTCCCGTCCATCCCTGCTGTTTCCAATATGTCCCGTCTGCATCATCACTCGGCTTTTTGCTCCGCACGAGATGCATCATCGTAAAAAATGCCTTGGTTTTCAGGGAAGGCTGTACCTTTCCCTCTCGTGCTTTGATTTTCTTTGCCAAAGCTGTTGTTTTTTGATCCACTTTCTGCTTTTTCTTCTCGCTCATATGGCTATAGTTGATGGCATACACCGGCAAGCCGTACCGATACACCTTGCCGACGCCCCAAAACCACAGACTGTCTGCCATATCTTTCAGCGTAGATTTCATTCCCGCTCCCGCCGCTGTGGTGATACAGACCGCTTGTTTGCGGAACATCGAATGCTCCGGTCTATGTACCATCCAACGCCAGCCGTAATGATCTAAAAACGCCTTCATAGAACCTGTGACATGGTATACATAGACCGGACTCGCCAAAATAAGAACATCCGCTTCATCCAGCTTTTGTGTGAGCGGCTGCAAGGCTTCCGCATGGGGACAGTATTTTGCATCTCTCATGATACAGTTGGCGCATCCCACACAAAATTTGTCAAAATCTCGCGGCAAAAAGATTTCTGTGATCTCTCCATCCAATTTTTCCGCCAGCATTCTGGCGACATGATACGTAGAACCCTTATGATTCTGTCCGTAAACGACTGTGATTTTCATATACTACCTCTCGTTTTCTCACGGTATCCCACCAATGCCGCAGTTTTTCTAACCAACCGGTATCTTCTTGCGTGGTATCTAATGAGACAGACTCGGCACAAATCAGCGCGGTCTCATCCAGTACGACACCATTACACACCAATTGGGCGCTTCCGCAGCGGTCTCCCGCCCGCACCGGCGCATATAAAAATTCTGCACAGGCTATTTGTATCTCTGCCTGTTCTCCAGTAAATACTTGTGCTGTCAAATCTTCTTGATACACTGCCCGTACCTGTTGTTTTGTTCCCGTCTGCACCGGAATGATTCCGGCTTCTTCTCCCGCCCGTGCAGTTGTCTGTGCGTGCATAGACGCAAATGCTGCATCCAGCATATGCATGTGATCGTTCCAATCATCTTTGTCATGTAAAGTGACTGCAACAACTGTGCGCCCATTTCGTCTGGCTGCACTGACTAGACACCGCCCCGCTGTCATGGTATACCCGGTTTTGACGCCAACAGCGTCCGGATACATGCGCAGCAGCTTATTGTGATTGACCATTGTGCGCGTGCCGGATGTGTGGCTCTGGGTGGCGACAACCTTGGCAAAAACCGGATTTTTTAGTGCAGCAGCTGCCAACTGTGCCAGCTCCTGTGCCGTTGTGTGATGCGTTTTTCCATCCAAACCGCTGGGATTGTCAAAATGTGTATTGCTCAGTCCCAACTGCTGTGCTCGCTCATTCATACGACGCACAAACGCGTCTCTTCCGCCGAGATTTTCCGCAATACATTCCGCTGCATCGTTGCCGGAACACAGCATCAAGCCGTACAGAACCTCTTGCAGCGGCAGCTGTTCTCCCTGCTTTAAATACATCGACGAGCCTTCCACGCCTGCACTGGCCGCGGAAACCGTGACAATCTGCTGCAAGTTTCCGGATTCCGCCGCCAGCAAGCCGGTCATGATTTTGGTGGTGCTCGCCATGGGCAGCTGCTGTGTTTCATTGGCGCCATCCAGCAAAACACCGGTATCTGCATCCAGCACGGCATACGCCTGTGCAGAATACGCGCTTACTCGACCCATGCCGAAACACACAGCCAGCAGCAGACAAATCCACAATTTTGCTCTCACACACATTCCCCCTCAGATAATCATTTTACGGCGTCCTGTGTGTGTTTATGTCTGAACAAAAAGAGGAGCATTTGGCCCCTCTTTCTGTTTGTTTATTCTTCTGTCGGAGCGACTTCGGTTTCTGTGACCGCTTCTTCCTTCTTGCCGCGCTTGCCAAACAAGCTCTGTACACCGTTAATGGCGTCCGGAATCAGCTCAATCAGGCGATCCGTGCTGTTATCCGCCGGCATATTAACCGGAAGAATGCGCGCATTGCCTTCGCTGACAATGAGGAACGCAACCGGCTGAATGCTGACACCGGCACCACCGCCGCCGCCAAAGCACAGCGGTGCATTGTCTCCGCTGTTGCGCGACTTAAAGTCTGTGCCGCCGGAACCAAAGCCGAATGTCACCTTGGAAATCGGAATCAGCGTGGTTCCATCGTGTGTGACGATAGGATCACCGATAATTGTGTTGACATCGACCATAGAACGGATTTTTTCCATTGTCTCAGCCATCAGGCCATTTACACCATGTTCTGCCATTTGAAATTCCCTCTTTCTCTAGGATAATTTATGATACATGTTGCTGGGAAGCCGTTTGGTTTTGGCTCCATGCTTTTCGTTCCTCTTTCGTCAGGCGAACCGCCTTCCACAGTGCCCACAGCTCCTTGCGCCGTTTCCACAAAATACCCGGATACCATCGGAGCTGCGTCATCACGGAAATGTCTAGCCCCCATATCGTCTTTTGTGCGTCAAAATCCGCATCAATGACAATCTTTGTGTCCTTGAGCACATGCGTCCGTTCCAAATACGGATAAATATTGCCGACAACAGCCGAACAGGCACCGAGTAGTCTGCCGGTACGCGCCGCATCCGCGGTGTGCAGGATGACGGTTACATGCAGACGCTCCCACACGATAGCACCCGCCAAATCATAGATCAGCTCGACAACCAATTCCAGCGCGCGGTCTATCGGCAATCGCTTCAGATCAAAGCGCGGTGCTGTTGTTTTTTCTTTCTGTTCCTCGCGTTTTTCCTTTTTTTCTTGCTTCTTGGTCGGCTTTCTGGGCTTTTTTTTCTTGCCGCCGAGCCGAAATACTTTCTTAATCGGACCGAATCCCAACCGCATCTTGAGCTGCCCATCCGGCATGTCCCGTTTGATTTCTATCCGTGCCGGTGCAAACAGCGTAAAAACTGTCAGTGACACGCCAAGAAGCAAGACAACGCACAGGACGATGCCCAGAATGCGGAGTACGATCATGATTCAGATTCCTCCTGTTCGGACTCACGTTTTTCTTCCAGTTCCCGCAGCTCCGGCAAATCCGGCAGCTCATCCAGAGAAGAAATGGAAAATGCCCGCAAAAATGCCGGTGTCGTGCGGTAAATCATCGGTCTGCCCGGCACATCCAGACGGCCGCAGCCCTCCAGCAAGCCCTTATCTAACAGATTCAGCACGGTATTGGAGCTGTCCACACCGCGCAGCTGTTCAATATAGGCGCGGGTAACCGGCTGTCGGTACGCGACAATAGACAGTACTTCTAATGCTGCCGCAGACAGCGACGGCGTACGCCGCACCTCCAGTGCCCGGCGAATGGTATCCGCATATTCTGCGCGGGAAACCATCTGATAGCTGTCTTGCAGGCGGATGAGCTGAAAGCCGCGTTTTTCTGCGTCATAGCTGTCCGCCAGCTCCTGTGCCAATTGATGCAGCTGTTTGGCGTCAATGCCAAGCACCTGCTTGAGTTTTTCTTCGTAAACCGGTTCTCCCGATGCAAATAAAATGCCCTCCAACAGGCAGGACAATTCATTCATGAGATGCGTTCCTCCTGAATCTCTGTATTTGCTTCTTCCCGCTCCTTATCAGCAAACAGCGTCAGCGTAGGATCTTCTCCCTCGCCGTCAATCTGAATGCGATGCGTCTTAGACAACTCCAGTACAGCGAGAAACGTCGCGACAATTTCCGAGCGGCTGTGCAGACCGCGAAACAAGCCCTGAAACCGCAGCTGTTTCTTTTTGCGAAACCGCAGCAGAATCGCTGTGATCCGTGTATGTACCGGTACGGTTTCATGTCCGACAATGCCGGAAAATGCACTGACCGGCGGCGGCATCTTTTTGCCGATGCGTGTCAGCATCCGCCGCGCCGCCTCCGACAGCTTTTCCGGCGGCAGCGTGCCCTCAAATGTTTTCTTTCGTTCCAGCGGCTCCGGCGGGCGCGTCAAAATGTCGCGTCCTGCGTCACTGTGCCGCTTAAAATACGGCTGTACCTCACGAATACGCTGATATTCCAACAGCTGTTCCACCAGCATAGCGCGCGGGTCTTCTTCCTCATCTTCTTCGTTCTTTTCCTTCGGCAGCAGCATCCGCGACTTAATGAGCATGAGCTGTGCCGCCATAGCGATGAAATCTCCGGCGACTTCCATATCTGCCGACTGGGCTTCGCGCAGGATTTCCATGTACTGTTCAAGAATCAGCGAAATGGGGATGTCATAAATATTGACTTTGTTCTTTGCAATCAAATGCAAGAGCAAATCCAACGGTCCGTCAAAGGCGGACAGATGAAAGGTGATTTTTTCTGTCATTTAAAACACCAACAAAACAATCGCGCTGAGCGCGTGATAAATCGCATTGACAAAGAAATTGAT
>NZ_JBNMHC010000131.1:0-5708 GCF_050872565.1 Butyricicoccus sp.
ACAGCGAAGTCAATATCAATTTGGATGACGGACTGTTTTTGGACGGCAATGTCGGTCTGTCCATGATGCGGGTAGAGATTACAGTTATTTTGCTCAGCTTGCTCGGTGCAATCAAAGATGCAGCAGTTGCGGTAACTTCTGCTGTCTATGAAATACATGAAAATAACCCAATGTTGCTGCCGTCTCAGCTGTTTGGTTCCGGTTTGAAAATCGGACGGGAGATTCTGGCAACAACGATGAACACGCTGTTTTTTGCCTGTGTCGGTGAATCGCTGCTGCTGTTTAATATTATTTGCTACTGGGGATATTCCTTCAGCTATATTCTCAACTCGAAGGCGCTGTTTCAAGTGCTGCTGTATTCCGGCATTGCAGCTTTGGGATGCATTGTAGCCATTCCACTGTCTGCGATTGCTATGGCGATGACACTCAAACGATTGTATGGAACCGGCGGCAAACCGCATGAGGAAAAATCATGACAAAGATGCAACAGAAATTGTTCGCCTTGCGCGATGAAGGCTATCGAACCTTTCAGAGCAAATTGATTCCTACAGTTAATCCGCAGACGATGATCGGCGTGCGCACGCCGGAACTGCGTAAGCTGGCCAAACAGATCGAGCAAAAGCCGGAAACACAGGAATTTTTACATACGCTTCCGCATATGTATTATGAAGAGAATAATTTGCATGGCTTTCTGCTCGAACGCATCAAAGACTATACCGTGTTTGTAACAGAGCTAAATGCCTTTTTGCCGTACATTGACAATTGGGCAACCTGCGATGGATTACGCCCCAAATGTGTCAAAACACATTTGCCGGAATTTTTACAGGAAATCCGCCGTTGGATGCAATCGGGACAGACATATACTGTCCGATTTGGCATCAATATGCTCATGTCTTTTTATTTGGATGATGCTTTTCGGGGCGAATATTTGTCTTGGGTGGCAGATGTTCAGTCGGACGAATACTATGTGCAGATGATGCAGGCATGGTATTTTGCGACTGCTCTTGCCAAACAATGGGACAGCACAATGGTATATTTGCAGCAAGAAAAGCTAAACGCATGGGTGCACAATAAGACGATTCAGAAAGCCATAGAGAGCAGACGAATTTCCGCGCAGCAGAAGCAAATGTTGAGGACTTTGAAGCGATGAAGGAACGAATCATAGAGGGAATCCCTGTACAAGTTGTGCGCAAGCGCATTCGGTCAATGAACCTGTCGGTTCACCCGCCGGAGGGGACAGTGCGCCTGTCTGTGCCGCTGCGCACGCCGAATCAAGTGATTGATCGCTTTGTATTAGAACATATCCATTGGATTCGCGTGCAGCAAGCGAAAATTCGCATGGCATATCCGCAGCATCAATATACGAGCGGAGAACACGTGTACAGCTTTGGCACGCCGTTGGAGCTGCTCGTGCAGGAAACCGGAAAACGCGGCAGCGTGCAGCGCACAGGCGATGTGCTTATCCTATCTGCTCCAAAAGACAGTACACCGGAGCAGCGCAAGGCTTGGATTGAAGGCTGGCAGAGAGCGCAACTGCACGAACAAGCAGAATATTTGCTGACAAAGTGGGCAGATTGCATTGGTGTGGAAGTAAGAGAGTGGCACATTAAGCGGATGCGAACCAAATGGGGCACGTGCAATTATACCGCGCACCGGATTTGGCTGAGTTTAGCATTGGCGGAAAAACCCTTGCCTTGTATAGAGTATGTGGTGGTACATGAGCTGTGTCACTTGCTGGAAGCGAGCCACAACGCACGATTTTGGGCGTGCGTAGAACGCTATCTGCCGGATTGGCGGGAACGAAAACAACGATTAAATGAACCCGTAAGATAGAAAAAGCGGTTGCAATTTTTTGCAACCGCTTTTTGCGTAAAGATTACATATTCTTGAGTTTTTCTGTGATTTCTGTACAGGTGTGATAAATTTCCTGCGCATCGGTTCCTACATCGAACTCGCCGTTTTCATACAAAATCTTACCGGCAATCATCGTCAGCAGCACATTTTGCTTGCTGCCGCTATATACGAGGTTCTTACTGATGTTGTTGATTGGCTGCATGTTTGGCTGATTCAAGTCGAGGACGATGAGATCGGCCTGAGAACCGGCAGTCAATGTCTCGCAATGAGGCAGGCGCATAGCCTTTGCACCGCCCACCGTTGCCGCATACAGGACGGCATTGGCATCAACCGCAGATGCATCGTTTTCATGTACCTTGGCGAGAGCAGTGGTCAAGAACATTTCTCGGAACATATCGAGGCAATTGTTGCTTGCCGGACCGTCTGTGCCGATTGCCAGATTGACACCGGCCTGTAAAATGTCCTGAATCGGTGCGATGCCGCTTGCCAGCTTCAGGTTAGATGCTGGATTGGTGACAACGGACATGTTATGCTTTTTGAAAATGGCGATGTCTTCCGGCGTGAAGTGTACGCAGTGGTACCCACCGCCGCCAAAATCAAACAGATGCAGAGAATCCAAATACTGTGTCGGTGTCATACCATGCTTCTCTATACAAGAAGCGACTTCTCCGGCGGTCTCAGAATTGTGCGTGTATACCGGTGCTTGATACAGATGAGCCAGAGCGGCAAGATCTTCCAAAATACCGCGGGAGGTGGTGTATTCCGCATGGAATCCCAGCTCAAACGAGATGAGCGGGTGATAGCCGTTGTACTTTTGGTACCATTCACCGACCAGAGCCGCAGATTGGCTGAAATCGTTGACTGCACCGGTCAAGACTGTGCGGAAGCCTGTGTCAATCGAAGCTTGTACGATGGAATCCGGCGTCAGATACATGTCAAAGTTGGCAGTAATGCCGCTGGTTAAATACTCTAGATAAGCGAGCTTGGACAGATGATAAATATCTTCTTCTGTCAGCTTGGCTTCCATCGGGAATACCTGCTTGTTGAGCCAGTCTTGCAGCGGCAGATCGTCTGCATAGGAACGCAAAAATGTCATAGCGGAGTGCGTATGTGCATTTTTAAAGCCCGGCAAAATCAGGTTGCCGCAGATGTTGCG
Source organism: Butyricicoccus sp. (assembly GCF_050872565.1). Lineage (GTDB taxonomy): Bacteria > Bacillota > Clostridia > Oscillospirales > Butyricicoccaceae > Butyricicoccus_A. Next base: position 3,011 of record NZ_JBNMHC010000131.1, read on the forward strand.
CTCGACATCCCAGTGCAGGTCAGACGGCTTTTCTTCACCGACATACGTAATTTTGTCGTCTTGAATCCAGATTTCGCCCCAAATCGGCTCGAAACCATCTGCCATGGTTAAAATACGGGCGTTGTACAGTCGCGTGTTCATGCGTGTTCCTCCTCTGGTGTGCCGAAGGAAAGTCCGGCGTGTTTTTTGTCAAATACTGCGCGCAGGCTCTCGGTATACGGCGGACGGCAGATGCCGTATTCTGTGACAATACCGGAAATTAACTCATGATCGGTGACGTCAAATGCCGGATTATAGCATTTGACTTCTGGAAGTGCCATAGGCTCTGCGTAAAATTTTTCTTTGATTTCTTCCGGATCGCGCTGTTCAATCGGAATATCCTCACCGGTTGCACAGTTCAGATCAATCGTAGAGGTTGGGCCGAGAACGTAGAACGGAATGCCGTAGTGCTTTGCCAGAATGGCAACGCCGGATGTACCGATTTTATTGGCGGCGTCGCCGTTTGCGGCAACGCGGTCACAGCCGACAAAACAAGCCTGTACCCAACCGTTTTTCATCACAAGGCTTGCCATGTTGTCACAGATCAACGTGACATCAATACCGCCGCGGCTCAATTCGTAAGAGGTCAGCCGTGCGCCCTGCAGCAATGGACGCGTCTCATCGGAAAAGACGTGGAAGTTGTAGCCGCGTTCTTTGCCCAAAAACAGCGGACCGAGCGCTGTGCCGTAGCGAGAGGTTGCCAGCGGACCGGCATTACAGTGCGTCAGAATGCCGTCTCCATCTTTGACAAGAGACAGACCGTATTCTGCAATCGAACGGCACATAGCGATGTCTTCCTTGTGAATAGCAAGGCATTCGTCATGTAAGACAGCCAGACGGTCTGGACGCTGGGCGCAGGTTTGTGCGACTTGCAGCATACGATCCAGTGCCCAGCGCAGATTCACTGCGGTCGGGCGGGAGGAAGCGAGATAGTCTGCCTGTGCGTGTAGGGCAGATAAAAACTCTTCCGAGGATAAATCGGCATCGATTTGCTGTGCCAAAACATAGAGATCATAAGCGGCGCAGATGCCGATACACGGCGCGCCGCGCACCTGCAAGCTCTTGATAGCGTCATACATTTCTTGTGCCGTGTGCAGGGTCAGATATTCTGTGCGGTTGGGCAGCTGTGTCTGGTCGAGAATGACAACGGCTGTGCCGTCATCGCTCAGATGGACATGGTCGGATAAATACTCACTCATGAATGGGTTTGCTCCCTTCTGTATCAATACTAGCAGGAATCGGACAGCCGGTGCTCATGGCTAACCGAACAATTTTTGCGGAATCTTCCACATATACAGCGTTTGTATAGGCTTGTGCCAAGGAATCAGCGGCCGTTACTACGCCATGATTCGCAAGCAGTGCGGCAGGCTTACGGCTGAGAATCGACAGGCAATTGGTACCGACAGCGGCGCTGCCTTGGGCGGCGTAATCAGCTACTTCAATGCTTCCGCCGAGAAACAGCAGCATTTCCACAAGCACACAGGGGATTTCTTTGCGGAGCACCGCATAGGCTGTGGCGTTGGGAGAATGCGTGTGGACAATGGCGCGATATTGCGGCAGATGTCGATAAATTTCTGCGTGCATTTTCCATTCGGATGATGGCTTGTGACCGGATAAAACATTGCCGTCTAAATCAATGATGACAATATCCTCCGGTTTCATCACGGTATAATCCATACCGCTCGGCGTGATGGCAATACAGCCGGATGCCGCATCATAGCAGCTTAGATTGCCACTGGTAGCAGCCATCATGCCTTCTCGGTAGGCTTTCTGCGCGGTGTTGACGATTTCCTCTCGCAGAGAGGAAAAGTCTGGCAGAGATTGCTTCATAAATAATCCCTCCGGTTTCTTTCTATGTTATTATACGTTTTTTTTGATTTCGCTTCAACAGCAGATCAGGAAATACTTGCAATTTGTTCAGAGGGTCGTATAATGGGGAGAGGGAGCTGTTTATTCCCGAAAATGAAAAAAGAAAACGTCACAGCTTGTGATGGTGGAGGAAAAAACAATGATTCAGGATATTGGACGCAATACCATTGATACCGAATTTGCCAAGCCAAAGCCGCAGGACACGGATTATGTCCTGATTTTTGAAAAGACCGATGTATTTGTTGTACCGGAGACCGGCGCACTGCCGACTTACGCCGACTGGAAGCGTTTGGGCGGCGATGATGCAGAACTGGTACATATTTTCGAGCAGGCAGGCACGCAGTTCTTTACTGTGCTCGAACCAGAGGATGAGATTAAGCAGCAGCTCAAGCGAGAAGTATCGCGCTATCTGCGCGCGGTAGAGCCGGAATGGCTGCGCCTCGGCTCGGTTACCGCGCTGCATTTGTTCCAGTGGTTCCAGGGCCGCCGCTTCTGTGGCTGCTGCGGCGCGCCGACCATGCCGGATGGCAAGGAACTGGCGATGCGCTGCACCAATGATGAATGCCGTGCCGTGACCTATCCGGCAATCAGCCCGGCGATTATTGTCGGCATTGTGAACAAGGGAAAAATTCTGCTGACACGTTCTTCGGTTTATAAAAATCCGGTATATGCGCTGGTATCCGGCTACATGAGTGTCGGCGAGACCTTTGAGACAACGGTTAAGCGCGAAGTCAAGGAAGAGACCGGCTTGGATGTGAAAAATATTCAGTATTATGGCAATCAGCCGTGG
>NZ_JBNMHC010000132.1:0-5695 GCF_050872565.1 Butyricicoccus sp.
AGCCCAGCTGCTCAAACGCCGTACAGGCTGCGCTTTTTCCTGTGCCGGAGCCGCCAGTCAAACCGAGAATTCTCATGCGTCTGCCTCCGTCAAATCAATGACATGGAAACCGGCAGCCTTTTTGATGCGGTTTGCCACAGCGAGCCCAATGCCGCGGGACGGCGGGCACTGGGCAAAGATTTCTGTGCAATCCGTGTCGTCAAAGCGGCGCAGGGCATCGAATACTTCCCGCGCCTGCTGGGCTTCATCTCCGGACGGGCCGAAGGTCTCTACGACAGCCTTCCCGTGGAACAGCTGGGCACAGTCATCAAAGCACAGCACGCCGGTGTGCGCGCCCAGCTTGTCTGCGATATACTGCGCGCTGGCTTCCGGTGTGCCAAATACGACAGTCACCGGTGCTTTCGGCGCATAATGACGGTACTTCATGCCCGGTGCTGAAACCTTTTCGCTGTCATCAATCTTTTCTTTCAGCGCGCGGTCTACATCCACTTCACCGAGTACCGATTGCAGCTGCTCCAGCGAGATGCCGCCCGGACGCAGCAGGCGCGGCCGTTCGCCGCACAGCGATACAACCGTCGATTCCACACCGACAGAACACGGGCCGCCATCGACAACCGCGGCAATCTTACCGTGCAAGTCCTCCATGACATGCTGTGCCGTCGTGGTAGACGGTCTGCCGGAAGTATTGGCAGACGGTGCCGCCAGCGGAACGCCTGCCGCGCGGATAATCGCCTGTGCGATTGGATGCACCGGAAAACGAATACCCACTGTATTTAATCCGCCAGAAGTTACCATTGGTATTCTTTCTTGCTTCGGCAAAATAATCGTCAGCGGTCCCGGCCAAAAGGCATCCGCCAGCATTTGCGCTTCCGGCGGAAACTCCGTCGCAATGTCGGATACCATCGAGAGATCTGCGATGTGCACGATAAGCGGGTTGTCCTGCGGACGTCCTTTCGCCTCAAAAATACGCTTGACTGCCTGCGGATTCAGTGCATCCGCTGCGAGTCCATATACCGTTTCCGTGGGGATGCCCACGACCTCTCCGGCGCGGAGCAGCGCACCGGCTTCTTCAATTGCCGCCGGATCCTCCGACGGACGCAGCAGTTTGGTTTGCATGATTTGACCTTCTTTTTATTTCTAATCGTATTATTTACTGATTATTTATCAAATTGTTTAATTTTCCATCTTTGCCAGCTTCTCTGCCTGATCGGTAGTAATCAGAGCATCGAGCACCTCATCCAAATTGCCATCCAAGAACTGATCCAGCTTATAGATTGTCAGCTTGATGCGGTGCTCCGACACGCGGTTTTCCGGGAAATTATACGTGCGGATGCGTTCCGAGCGGTCACCAGAGCCGACCTGACTGCGGCGTTCTGCCGCAATGGCGTCATCCTGCTCGCGCTGCTTGATTTCAAACAACCGCGAACGCAAAACCTTCATTGCCTTGTCTCGATTCTTGAACTGGCTTCGCTCGTCCTGACACTCGACAACCATACCGGTCGGCAAATGCGTGATACGAATGGCGGACGAGGTTTTATTGATGTGCTGACCGCCCGCGCCGGACGAACGATAGGTATCAATCTTCAGATCTTTCGGGTCAATCGTCAGCTCTACATCGTCTACTTCCGGCAATACAGCAACAGTCACCGTTGAGGTATGCACGCGACCCTGCGATTCGGTCTCCGGCACACGCTGAACACGGTGCACGCCGCTCTCATATTTGAGCCGTGAAAAGGCACCTTCGCCGTCAATGCTGAAGGTAATCTCTCGAAAACCGCCCAATTCGGTCTCAGAATCGCTGATTCGTTCGGTTTTCCAGCCCTTTGTGTCCGCATACATCGTATACATGCGATACAGCGAAGCGGCAAACAGCGCGGCTTCCTCGCCGCCTGCGCCAGCGCGGATTTCCATAATGACACTGCGCTCATCGCGCTCATCTTTCGGCAGAAGCAGCAGCTTGAGTTCCTGCTCCAGCTGTTCTTTTTGCTCGCGGCTGGAGGTCAGTGTTTCCTGCGCCAGCGCGTGCATCTCGGCATCTCCGCCAGCCTCAGACAACAGCTCCTTGGCGTCCTGCTCGTCCTGACACGCGGTCTGATACGCACGGTACGCCTGCAAAATCGGCTGTAAATTTCGATGTTCCTTGGTCAGTGCCGCCGCTCGCTCCGGATCATCATATAAATTCGGGCTGGCAAGCTGGTTTTCCAGCTCATCATACCGATCGGCAAGCCCTTCCAGCTTTTCCAGCATGAATTTCAACTCCTTGTATTATCTTTACTAAATTATAATATTTGTATTTTTATTCTGTCACCCACAGACCAACACTCATCTGCAAATCTTCTTCGCCATCAATGGTGGTGGACAAGCACTGACTGGCTTTTTTGTCTCCAAACAGACGGTCGAGCACAAAATTCTCCATCTCGAACAAATTCTCTTCGCAGAAATACGCCATGCGCTCTCCAATCTGAAGGGGATAGGTAACCTTTCCCTCGCCAAAAATCACTGCGCTCTGCTTGACATCCCGCAATTCCAGCGCATCAAGCTTTCCACACAGCAAAGCGCGCAATCCCGTAATCAACTGCGGCGCAAATGCCGTCGACACGCGGATTTCTGCGAGCTGAAAATGGTCGTTATCCGTGGCATACAATCCACAGGGTATGGTATATCGTATCATCGACGCTCCCCTCCCGTCTGTCTTTCTTTTTTTACCAGTATCCGCTGACAATCAGCTTGACAACGGAAAAATACTCTCGAATGTACATCAGCACGCTGGATGCCGGATCTCCCGCCGGAGCAGACACCACAGACGGCGTCAGACCGATATGCTGCATGATGTGCCGCACGCGAAACAGATGAAAGCTGCTGGACACGATGGTAACATGCTCCGTGCTCCAGCCGCGCTGCCGACAAATCTCTCCCGCGTTTTGTATGTTCTGCACGGTGTTGTGCGACTGCTTTTCCATAATAATGCGGCTGGAATCCGCGCCATGCTGCACCATCCAGCGGCGCATGACCACGGCTTCCGGCTCCGCTTCATCCGAGCCTTGTCCGCCGCACACAATCACTGGTGCGTCTGGATTTCGCTCCATGACATCCATCGCTACAGCCAGCCGATTTTTCAGATTCTGCGACGGCTGATCGCCGCGCAGGCCGCCGCCCAGCACATAAATTACCTGTACCGGCTCCTGCACCTCGGACCGTGTGCCGGACACAATCATGCCTTCTATCGCGACAAATGAACACAGCCAAACCACAAACAGCACATGCCCCAGACGCACGAGCCACTTGCTGATGCGCTGCTTGGTGCCGGTCTCTGTGTCCCGCACGGCAATCAGTTTGCACATGAGTGCCGTACACGCACACAGCGCGGCAAAGAAATACAAGCCAAACCGCCATGTCGCCATAAACAGCGAGCACGGAATACAAATCACCGTGGCAATCAGGCAAATCACGCATAAGGTACGATAGCATCGTCTCATGCGTCCTGCATCTCCTCCAACTGAGCGGACAGCTCTTCCCACTGTTCCATCAGTTCCATCAGCTGATTTTCCACTTCGTCCTTCTGATTGGCAAGCTCCATCAGCTTGCCCGGATCGCTCGCCGCGGCAGCCATCTGTTCATCCAGCGCGGCACTTTGTTCCTCACACTGAGAAATCTCACGCTCCAGCTTGGCAATCTTCTTTTCCAGCTGCTTGGTGCCGCCCTTCGGCTTAGGCTTTTCCTTTTTCGGCTTCGGCGTCACAGCTGCCGCTTTTTCTGCGGCTTTTCGCTCACGGAACGCAAGATACTGCTCATAATTGCCGGTAAAATCAATCATTTCGCCGTCCATCAGCACGATGATGCGATTCGCAAAACGCGAGACAAAATAGCGGTCATGCGAAACAAACAGCAGGGTACCGGTAAAGCCCTCAATGGCTTCTTCGATCCACTCGCGGGATAAAATATCCAGATGGTTGGTCGGCTCGTCCAGCACGAGCATATTGAGCGGGTCATACATGAGTTCACACAGGCGCAGACGGCTCTTTTCACCGCCGGATAGCTTGGCTACCGGCTTGAGGGCATCCTCGCCGGAGAACTGGAAGCGTCCCAGACGATTGCGCGCGGTCTGCGGTGTGACGTTCTTTTCATAAATCAGCGTGTCTACGAGCGTGCGGTTTTCATCTTCAAAATGAACGACCTGCGGCAAATACGCGGGTTTGAGTCCCTCGCCCTTTTTGATCGTGCCGCTGTCCGCTGCCTCATAGCCCAAGATAATGTTGAGCAGTGTCGTTTTTCCGGTGCCGTTATCGCCCAGAATCGCCACGCGCTCGCCGTTTTTCACGCTGAACGTGACATCGTGCAGCACTTGGCGTCCGTCAAAGCTCTTGCAGATGCCGCGTACTTTGAGCACATTTTCTGTCTCATAGTTCGGATCTCCGAACTGCATGGACATCTTTTTCTGCTGCTTCGGGCGGTCTGCCACCGTCATGCGGGCAATGCGCTTATCAATCGAGAACGCGCGCTTATGCATTTTCTCTGTGCCCCACTGATGCATCTTGCGCGACTGATCCTGCAATCGCTTGAGTTCTTCCATCTGGTTTTCGTGCTCTGCCATGCGCTGAGCAAAGCGCAGCTTGCGCTCCTCCGCATAATAGCTGTACGAGCCGGCATAGAAATCTGCATGACCTTCAAACAGCTCGATAATTCGATCACAGCACTGGTCGAGGAAATAGCGGTCATGAGAAATCGTAACCACGGTTCCCTTATATTCCGACAGGAAATTGCCCAGCCACTCGACAGCGTCCAGATCCAGATGGTTGGTCGGCTCATCGAGCAGCAAAATATCCGTGTCTTCCAAGATGATACGCGCCAGATTGACGCGGGTCTTCTCGCCGCCGGACAACACATCAAACGGCTGTGCCCGCATTTCTTTTGGAATTTCCAGACCATTACATACTTTATCTACTTCATAATCCAGCGCATAGCCGCCCATGGCTTCAAATTCCGCCTGCAGCGCACCGTACTGCTTGAGAATCTGCGAATCATCGTTCTTCTCCATCTGCATTTCCAGCTCAGTCATGCGCTGGCGCACCTCTGCAATGCGGTGAAAGGCAGAGCGCAGAATCTGCTCTACCGTGTCGCCCGGCTCATAGACCGGAATCTGGTCAATGACGCCGACGGTGCGGTTTTTGGCAATCGAAATGGTGCCAGTCTCATACGGCAATTCGCCGGTAATGACACGAAACAGCGTGGTCTTTCCCGCGCCGTTCGGGCCAACGATTGCTACTTTTTCTCCTGGAAAAATATCAAATGTGATGTCATGCAGAATTTGATTTTCTCCAAAAAACTGATTCAGTCCTTTGATACTGATGTCTGCCAACAGGTTTGACCTCCATTATTATAATTTTCCTTGTTATCCCACTGAAAAAGACCGCGCACAGAGCGCGGTCTTCAGCTTGTCAGAAACAGTCCGATCAAACCTTCTCCGGCTCATCAAAGCTTTCGCCAAAGGTCTCTACGGTCACGCTCTTCATAACCTGCGGCTTGAGCGGCATATCACGGAAGTTGGTGCGCGTTGCCACAATGCGGTCGCAAACGTCCATGCCGGTGATAACACGGCCGAAGGCTGCATACTGGTTGTCCAGATGCGGAGCATCTTCTACCATAATAAAGAACTGCGAACCAGCGGAATTCGGATCCATAGCACGAGCCATAGACA
>NZ_JBNMHC010000133.1:0-5643 GCF_050872565.1 Butyricicoccus sp.
CATGACATTGGATGAAATCGACCGCAATTCTTTTCAGAGCACGGTAGAGGCGATTCTGCACGCGAAGAATATTTATATTCTCGGCGTTCGCTCGTCGGCATCTCTGTCCGGCTTCATCGGCTTCTATTTCAATCTGATGTTCGATAATGTCAAGCTGATTCACACCAACAGCGTCAGCGAGATTTTTGAGCAGATTCTGCGTGTAGGCGAAGGCGATGTCGTGCTCGGCGTCAGCTTCCCGCGCTATTCCAAGCGCACGCTCAAAGCACTGGAGTACTCCAAAAAATCCGGTGCGACGGTCATCGCGCTGACCGACAGCCAGTTGTCTCCGCTGAGCCAGACGGCAGACTATACGCTGCTCGCCAAGAGCGATATGGCATCCTTTGTTGACTCTCTGGTTGCGCCGCTCAGCGTCATCAATGCGCTGATTGTCGCCATCGGTATGCGCAAGCAGAAGGAGATCAGCGAGACCTTTAATCATCTGGAATCCATTTGGGACGAATATGAGGTATATGAGAAACTCGACAATGAATAATACGATAACAGTTGCAGTGATTGGTGCCGGTGCGGCCGGTCTGATGGCTGCCGGAACAGCAGCACAGCAGGGCGCCCGTGTGCTGCTGTTTGAGCGCAATGAAAAAGTAGGGCGCAAGCTGGCCATTACGGGAAAAGGACGCTGCAACGTCACCAATAACTGTGACATGCAGGAATTTTTGACGCATGTGCCGCAGAATCCGCGCTTTTTGTACAGCGCATTGGGCGCGTTCTCGATACAGGACACGATGGACTTTTTTGAGGGCTTGGGTGTGCCGCTCAAGACCGAGCGAGGCAATCGCGTCTTTCCGCAGTCGGACAAGGCGCGCGATATTGTCGATGCGTTGTTTTTCTGGGTCAAACGCTGCGGCGTGACGATCGTACAGGAGCGCGTGACGGGCATCCAGACCGATGAATATGGCGTCGTTGGCGTCAAGACGGAAGGCAAGCTGCACCGCGCAGATCGCGTGATTCTGGCAACCGGCGGCAAATCGTATCCGCTGACCGGCTCGACCGGCGACGGCTATGCTTGGGCGCAGGAGCTGGGACATAAAGTTACGCCGCTTCGCGCGTCGCTGGTGCCGCTGGTCTGTCCGGGAAAAACCTGCCCGCGGCTGCAGGGATTGCCGCTGAAAAACGTCAAACTGACGATTTTTGAGAACAATAAAAAGCTGCACGAGGGCTTTGGCGAGATGTTGTTTACGCACTTTGGCATTTCCGGTCCGTTGGTGCTCAGCGCGTCTTCTCATATGAGAAAGTGGGACAAGGCGACCTATCGCGCAGAAATTGACTTGAAACCGGCGCTGGAAGAGGCTGTGCTGGACAAGCGCATTGTATCCGATTTTTCGCAGGAGCTGAACACAGACTTCCGCAATTCTCTCGGTGCCCTGCTGCCGCGCAAGCTGATTCCGATTATCGTAGAGCGTTCGGAAATTGATCCGCACCAGAAGGTCAATGCGATTACCAAAAAGCAGCGGCAGAAGCTGGTGCATGAGCTGAAGCATTTTGCGCTGGAAATTACCCAGCCGGGTCCGATTGAGGATGCGATTATTACCTCCGGCGGCGTTTCCGTCAAGGATGTTGTGCCAAAGACGATGGAATCCAAACGGGTGCCGTATTTGTATTTTGCCGGAGAAATTTTGGATGTTGACGCCTATACAGGTGGGTTTAATTTGCAGATTGCGTGGTCGACGGGCTATTTGGCGGGATTCCATGCCGGTCAGGCTGCGAGTGAATAAAAAAGTGAGGAAAGATGTATGAAAACCATTGCAGTTGCGATTGACGGTCCGTCCGGTGCGGGAAAAAGTACCATTGCCCGCGCAGCAGCCGGTCATTTGGGCTTTGTGTATGTAGATACGGGGGCGATGTACCGTACGATTGGTCTGGCTGTGTGCCGTGCTGGTGTTCCGCTGGGAGAAACCGAGCGCATCCAGCCGGTGCTGGACAGCGGCATTCAGGTCAGCTTGAAGTATGAGAACGGCGTGCAGCATGTACTGCTGGATGGAGAGGATGTATCCGATCTCATTCGCACACCGGAGATGTCCAAGTATGCTTCGTTTGTCTCTGCGGTTCCGGCAGTGCGTGCCTTTTTGCTCCAGACCCAGCGTGAGATGGCACAGACCAACAACGTCATTATGGACGGCCGAGACATTGGCACCGTCATTCTGCCCCATGCGCAGGTCAAAATTTTCCTGACCGCATCGGCAGAGGCGCGCGCAAAGCGTCGGTTTATCGAATTGCAGGAAAAAGGGGAAGATGTCACGCTGGAATCTGTGATTGCAGACATGAAACAGCGCGATCATGATGATGAGACCCGTGCCGCAGCACCGCTCAAGCAGGCGGATGACGCCGTTCTGGTGGATACCAGCGAGCTGACGCTGGAGCAGTCTATCGAGGCGGTAGAAGCGGTCATTCGTCCGGCATTGGAGGGGTGAGCATGAAATATAACCGCACCTTTCAGGCGATGGCCATTCCGGTTGTCAATATCTATGACCATCTGAAGTATGATTACCATGTTATCGGACGGGAGCATGTGCCGGATGGCGGCTGTGTGCTGGTGGCCAATCACACCCAGTGGGCGGATCCGGTGCTGGTCGGTACTGCGCTCGGTAATCAGCATCCGATTGTAGCGATGGCGAAAAAGGAACTGTTCCAAATCAAGCTACTCGGTCCATTGATTTCTGCCCTTGGTGCGTTTCCGGTTGACCGCGGCACGGCGGACATCGGTGCCATCAAGACTTCGCTCAAGGCTGTGAAAGAAGGAAAAAAGCTGCTGATCTTCCCAGAGGGCGGCACCAAACACAAAGAAGGCGATGAGGCAAAAGTCGGTGCGGCAATGATTGCCGCGCGCACTGGCGCACCGATTTTGCCGATTTATATATCCGAAAACAAGAAATTTCGCTCAAAGGTCTATGTCGTATTCGGCGAGCCGTATGTGCCGGAAAAGACTAAGTCCAAGGAAGGCTATCGAGCACTGGCAGATGATATGATGCGCCGAATCTATGCGCTGAAAGAGAGGATTTGACGATGGTTACAGTCGCAAAAACAGCAGGCTTTTGCTTTGGCGTCAAACGAGCGGTAGACATGGCGGAACGTGCCTGTCAGGAATACGGCAGCATTTGGGCACTCGGCGATATTATTCACAACACGCATGAGGTCAGACGTCTGGAAGAAATGGGCGTACACAAGGCAGAGGATGTGGCGGATATTCCGGATGGTGTGCCCGTGCTCATCCGCGCGCACGGCGTGCCGGAGGCTGTGCTTCGACAGCTCGAAACCAAGGGATGCCGCATCGTTGATGCTACCTGTCCGTTTGTCGGAAAGATTCACCGCATCGTTCGGGAAGAAAGCGAGCAGGGCCGCCGGGTCATCATTATCGGCTCCCGCAATCATCCGGAAGTGGTCGGCATTCAGGGCTGGTGCGGCGCGTCCGAGGTGTACGAAACACCGGACGAACTGCAAGCAGCACTGGATAAAAACAACAAAAATGGTCAAAATTTACAAGAAATTCCAGTTAGTGTGGTTGCACAGACCACGATCAACAGGGAAATCTTTGATATTTGCAGTAAAATTATAAAAAAACAGTGTACAAACCAAAAAATATTTGGTACAATATGTAATGCAACGGACGAGCGCCAAGCTGAGGCTCGTCTACTGGCTGGCAAGTCGGACATTATGATTGTGATTGGCGATCGAAAAAGCTCTAACACAAAGCGTCTGTATGAAATCAGCACATCACTTTGTGACCATGTGCTATACATCGAAGATGCCACTGGACTCACGGGAAATGAGATCCAGGGTATGGAGCAACCATTTATCGGGATTACAGCAGGCGCGTCCACGCCAGCTTGGATAATTAAGGAGGTCAGAAACATTATGAGCGAAGAGACAAGAATTGAAACCGGCAGCGAAGATTTTGCTGCTATGCTGGAGGAATCCTTCAAGACTTTAAATACAGGAGATAAGGTAACCGGTACTGTTCTGAAGATCACCCCGAACGAAGTTCACGTAGATCTGGGCGTAAAGCACGCTGCTTACATCCCGACCCATGAGCTGTCCGACGATCCGTCCTTCAACGCTGAGGAGAGCATCCACGTAGGCGATGACATCGAGGCTGTTGTTGTTCGCGTAAACGACGCAGAGGGCACCATCGTACTGTCCAAGAAGCGCGTTGACCAGATGAAGGGCTGGGAGTCCATCGAGGACGCTAAGGAGAACAAGACCATCATCGAGGGTAAGGTTAACGAAGAGAACAAGGGCGGCGTTGTTGCTAATGCATTTGGCATCCGCGTATTCATCCCGGCTTCCCAGACCGGTATCCCGAAGGGCCAGCCGCTGAGCCAGCTGGTAGGTCAGACTGCACGTTTCCGCATCACCGAGATCAACCGTCCGCGCAAGCGCGTTGTTGGTTCTATCCGTGCCGTACTGCAGGAAGAGCGTCGCGCTGCTGCTGAGAAGGTTTGGAGCGAGATCGAAGTTGGCAACGAGTACACCGGTACCGTTAAGTCCCTGACTTCTTACGGCGCATTCGTAGACATCGGCGGCGTTGATGGCATGATCCACATCTCCGAGCTGTCTTGGGGCCGCATCAAGCATCCGTCTGAGGTTGTAAACGTTGGCGATACTGTAAACGTTTATGTTATCGGTCTGGATCACGAGAACAAGAAGATTTCCCTGGGCTACAAGCGTCCGGAGGACAATCCGTGGAACGTATTTACCGCTAACTACGAGGTTGGCGACACCGCTACCGTTCGTATCCTGAAGTTCATGCCGTTCGGTGCATTTGCTCAGATCATTCCGGGCGTTGACGGTCTGATTCACATTTCTCAGATTGCTAACCGCCGCATCGAGAAGCCGGAAGACGTTCTGTCCAAGGATGAGGAAGTAGAAGCTAAGATCATCGACATTGATCCGGAGAAGCAGAAGGTTTCCCTGTCTATCCGCGCTCTGCTGAACGACGACGACGAATAATTTTATTACTCGAATCAATGGGGAGCATCCGCATAGCGGATGCTCTTCTTTTTTGTGTCACGAATAACCGTGCCCGCATAGTCTGCTTTCACAAAGAAAGGGGGCAGCGCGATGCGCAGACACAGAAACAACCGGCGAAAGATCCTGCTGGTTATGCTTGCGGGATTGATTTTGCTTCCGGCAGTGATAGGCAGTGTGCTGCGCCCGAAATTAATTATTTATGCCGAAAATTACGTGCAATATCAGGCGACAAGTAAAATGGAACGCGCTGTAGCGGAATGCGCAGAACAGATGGAGGAAATCGGAAAGCTGCATCAGGATGATACTGGTGCAGTCACAGCGCTTACGACGAATGCCGCCTCTGTCAATCGCATTCGCACACAGCTGGTGCAGCGCGTCTACGACGACATTGGAGAGCTGGAACAGGCACAGACCTCTGTGGCGTTGGGAACGCTGCTCGATCCCCAACTGCTCGCTGGACTGGGACCGCAGATTCCTTTTCGCGTGGTCTCGCTGGGCTGTGTGACGGCACAAGTCGAATCGCATTTTTCCTCTGCCGGTATCAATCAAACGCTGTATGAAGCCTCCGTGACGGTGAGCGCAGATTTTTCGCTTCAGCTGCTGGGCGCGGCTAAAAGC
>NZ_JBNMHC010000134.1:0-5637 GCF_050872565.1 Butyricicoccus sp.
AAATGGCCCGTTTTGCTTGAACAAAAGCAAGGCGGGCTGTTACAATATACTAGAGAACCCTTTTCAAGCGTATAGCGAACAGAAAAAGGGACGCAAAAATCATCAAATAGGAGGAATTTCCTTGAAAAGCATGACTGGATACGGACGAGCTCGACAGATGCTGCATGACCGCGACATCACCGTTGAGCTTCGTTCTGTCAACCACCGCTATCTGGATGTCAATGTAAAGGCTCCGCGCATGTACGGCTTTTTGGAAGAAGCAGTAAAGACGGCTGTTGGCAAGATGATTGCCCGCGGCAAAGTGGACGTATATGTCACGATTGATGCCAGCGCATCCGACGATGTGAAGATTTCGCTCAATCATAAGTTGCTGGAGAATTATCTGGAGCTGCTGCATGAGATGTGCGATACGTATCAGATGCAGGACGACATTAGTGTTATGGCAGCATCTCGCCTGCCAGATGTCTTTTCTACAGAAAAGCAGGAGGCAGATGTCGATGAGCTGACTGCTGATGTCCTGCAGGTACTTGAAGCCGCAGGCGCAGATTTCTGCGAAATGCGCGCTCGTGAAGGCGAAAAGATGAAGGAAGACGTTCTGTCTCGCAAGCAGACCATTCTTGGCTATGTCGCTGAGATTGAGAAGCGTTCGCCGCAGGCTGTCGAGGAATATCGTGCGAAGCTGACCGCCCGCATGAACGAGATTCTGGCAGATACGACGATTGACCCGCAGCGCATTTTGGCAGAGGCGGCAATTTACGCGGACCGCACCGCGGTAGATGAAGAATCCGTGCGCCTGCGCAGCCATATGCATCAGCTGGAGATTATGGCAGCAGAGGAAAAGCCGGTAGGACGCAAGCTGGACTTCTTGGTACAGGAAATGAACCGCGAAGCTAACACCATTGGTTCTAAGGCAAATGATATGGAAATGGCAAAGATTGTCGTGGACATCAAGGCTGAAATTGAAAAGATCCGCGAGCAGATCCAGAACATTGAGTAACGGAGGCCTTCCATGAAGCTCATTAACATTGGATTTGGCAATATGATTTCCGCGGATCGTCTCATCGCCATTGTCTCGCCGGATTCTGCACCGATTAAGCGCACCGTACAGGAAGCGCGCGACCGCAATATGCTCATCGACGCGACGTATGGCAGACGCACTCGTGCGGTCATTATCATGGACAGCGATCATGTTGTGCTGTCTGCTATTCTTCCGGAGACGATTTCGGGCAGAATGGACAGCCGCAGTACAGAGGAGGAGAAAAACGATGTCTGAAAAAGGAATTTTGTTTGTGCTCACAGGACCGTCTGGTGTCGGAAAGGGCACCGTCCTCAAGCAGGTGCGCGAGCACAAGCCGTTGTTTTATTCGATTTCTGCGACCACCCGCAAGCCGCGTGAGGGCGAGCAGGATGGCGTACACTATCATTTTATGACCCGTGAGAAGTTCCAGCAGCTCGTCGAAGAAGGCGGATTTTTGGAACATGCGGAGTTTAGCGAGAATTGCTATGGCACACCGGCGGCACCGGTAGATGCAGAATTGCAGGCGGGACGAGATGTCCTGTTGGAAATTGAGGTGCAGGGTGCCATGCAGGTCAAGCAAGCACGTCCGGAAGCCGTTCGTATTTTCCTCGCTCCGCCGAGCTTTGAAGAGCTGGAGCGAAGATTGGTAGGCCGCGGCACAGAAGAACCGGAAGTCGTGCAGCGTCGTCTGAGGGCGGCCAAGCATGAGCTGACACTCGCACCGGAATTTGACTATATTGTCGTAAACAACACGGTAGAACAGGCTGTCAGCGATGTGCTGGCGATTATACAGGCAGAGGCGTGCCGCTCGTCCCGTGTGACACTGAAATAACAAAAACAAGCGTTTATAAAAGGAGTATTTATTTATGTTAAAGCCATCTATGCAGGATTTGATGAAGAAAGTCAACAACCGCTATCTGCTGGTCAATCTGTCTGCACAGCGCGCTCGCGATCTGTGTGCAGAAGAGGAAGCGACCGGTAAGGAACTGCCGGATAAGCCGGTAAAGCTCGCGCTGGACGAAATCAGCGACGGTGAGATTGAATACCGCGAGGGACCGAAGCCGGAGCCGGAAAAGCCGGAAGATTTGGTTGCCGCTGCTGCAGAAGAGAACGAGGTAGATCTGTTCGCAGATGAGCGCGAAGAGCAGCCGGTAGATCTGGCAGATGATACCGACACCGAAGAAGGAACCAGCGATGAACTTTTCCGGTAAAACTGTCGTTCTCGGCGTAACCGGTGGTATTGCGGCATACAAAGCCTGTGATTTAGTCAGCCGTCTGCACAAGAAAGGCATCAATATTCGGATTATTATGACCGAACACGCCTGTGAATTTGTTCGGCCGTTGACATTGGAAGTATTGTCCGGCAATCGCGTGGTGACAGATATGTTTAACCGCGATTTTCCGTGGGAGGTCGAGCATATTTCCCTCGCCAAGGCGGCAGATGTTTTTGCTGTCGTTCCGGCGACTGCCAATATTTTGGGCAAGTATGCCCATGGCATTGCGGATGACATGCTGTCCACAACCCTACTGGCTACCCGTGCACCGGTGCTGTTTGCTCCGGCGATGAATACAAACATGTATGAGCATCCAGCTGTGCAGGAAAATATTGCTGCACTCAAGCAGCGTGGATGTCTGTTTGTCGAACCGGCATCCGGCCATTTGGCGTGCGGGGATACCGGAAAAGGCAAGCTGGCGGATGTAGAGACCATTGAACAGGCGATTCTCGACGCGCTGACCGAAAAGGATATGGAAGGAATGCATGTCACGGTTACCGCTGGTCCGACGCGCGAAGCAATGGATCCGGTTCGCTTCTTGTCCAATCATTCCACAGGTAAGATGGGATATGCGATTGCCCGCAGTGCAAAGATGCGCGGCGCACAAGTCACGTTGATTACCGGCCCAGTTTCGCTCGCACCGCTGGATGGTGTGCGCATGATACCGATTACTTCGGCCTGCGAAATGCGCGAGGCAGTGATGGAAGCTCTGCCGCAGTCTGATTTGGTCATTAAGGCAGCTGCTGTCGGCGACTATCGTCCGGCACAGTTCCAAGACGACAAGATCAAAAAACACGACGATGATATGTCGGTTTCTCTTGTGCGAAATCCGGATATTCTGGCGGAAATCGGCGAAAATAGACGAGATGACCAGGTAATTTGCGGTTTCTCTATGGAGACACGCGATTTGCTGGAGAATTCCACAAAGAAACTCAAAAAGAAAAATTGCGATGTCATTGTCGCGAATAATTTGAAAGTAGAGGGTGCAGGTTTTGCGGGTGATACTAATGTGGTCACGCTGCTGTATCGAGACGGAACCGTAGAGCCGTTGGAGCTGATGGAAAAAGACAGCGTAGCGGATATTTTGCTCGAACGTCTCGTCGCTCTGTACCGAAAGAAACAAGCATGAGATTCGATGTTTGCCGTGTAGCTGTTTCCGATGCGACCTATGCGTTTGACAAGCTGTACGACTATGACATTCCGCCGAATCTGATAGGAGCTGTTGTGCCAGGCGTGCGCGTGCTTCTTCCGTTTGGGCGCGGCGACCGTACCCGTGAAGCCATTGTTGTGCGCATGGGGTGTGATCCGCAGGCGCAGTACAAGCGCAAGAGCATTTTAGACGTGCTAGATGAGACGCCGGTACTGGATGCACACGCGCTGTCTCTGGCGGCACATTTGTGCTCCACGCTGTTTTGCACGTTTTATGACTGTGCACGCGCGATGCTTCCGGCAGGATTGTGGTTTCGCAAAACCGAGCAATATGCGCTGACGCAAGAGACAACTGAAGCCAAACGGCAGCAATTGGCGCATCAGTATCCGGTGTTGCAGCACTTTTCTAAGAAAAAACGTGTGATTGCAGTCAAAACGTTAACGGAGCTGTGCGGCGGTACGCTGCCGGAACAACAGATCCAAGACCTGCTGCAAACAAAGGTCTTGGAACAGAGCAGTGCTTTTGATCGGCGCATCAACGACAAGACCGTCACCATGTACCGGTTGGGAATGCCGCGCGATGATGCGATGGCCATGGCAGAGCGAGGGCGCAGCCATGTTCGTATGGACATTGTCAGTGTACTGGCACAGGAAGGACGCATGAGCCGCTCCGACCTCAAGTATATGACCGGGGCGAGTGACGCCATTCTTCGGGCGATGGTCAAAAATGGTATGTTAGATCGGTGGGA
Organism: Butyricicoccus sp.; assembly: GCF_050872565.1. GTDB lineage: Bacteria > Bacillota > Clostridia > Oscillospirales > Butyricicoccaceae > Butyricicoccus_A. The sequence goes on from NZ_JBNMHC010000134.1 coordinate 4,191, forward strand.
GGAGGAGACCTTCCGACTGCCGGAACAGCCAAGTCCATCAGAACGACAAGAGTTTATTCTGAATGCAGCGCAGCAGAACGCCTATGACCGCATGGAGCCTTTGCTGCTGTCTGGACATCCCGAAGCAGCTTTGCTGTTTGGCGTCACAGGAAGCGGCAAGACACAGGTATATATGAAGCTGATTGACCGTGCCCTACAGGCGGGAAAAAGCGCGATTGTGCTTGTACCGGAAATTGGATTGACACCGCAGCTCATTCGGAAATTTATGGCACAGTTTGGCGACTGCACCGCGGTGCTGCACTCGGCATTGTCTGTCGGTGAACGATATGACAGCTGGAAACGCATTCGTGCCGGTGAAGCGCGAGTGATTGTCGGTACACGGTCGGCAGTCTTTGCACCGGCGCAAAATTTGGGACTTATCATTCTGGATGAAGAACAGGATGATGCCTATAAATCCGAAACCAGTCCGCGGTATCATGCGCGGGATGTGGCGAAATACCGCGCGATGCAAGAAAATGCGTTTGTCTTGTTTGGCTCTGCGACACCGGCAATTGAGACGTTTTACGGCGCAGAGATGGGAAAATATCCTGTGTTGTTTCTGCGTGAACGCTATTCTGGGGCGGCATTGCCGCGCGTCACGATTGCAGATATGCGCGGTTTAGTTCAACAGGGATATGTCAGCGCCATTGGCCCTGTCCTGCGGCAGGAGATGGAGCAGTGCTTCGCAGAAGGGCATCAATGCATCTTATTTTTAAACCGTCGTGGTGCCGCCAAACAGGTCACATGTACGGCGTGCGGCTGGACACCGGAATGCCCTTCGTGCAGTGTATCTATGACGTATCACTCGGTCAATCATCGGCTGATGTGTCATTACTGCGGAAAGAGCATTCCCGTCAGGCATACCTGTCCGAATTGCGGCAGTACGCATCTCAGATGGGAAGGGATTGGCACACAAAAGCTGGAAACTGAGCTGCAAGAGCTGTTTCCGGAGCGGAAGATTCTCCGCATGGATGCGGACACGACGAGCACCAAAGGGGCTCATGCCAAGCTGCTGGAAGCGTTTGAAGAGGAAAAGGCGGACATTCTGCTCGGCACACAGATGGTTACCAAAGGCTTGGATTTTGACCGCGTGACACTGGTCGGTATTGTAGATGCAGATCAATCGCTGTTTGCGCAGGACTATCGCGCCAGAGAGCGGACGTTTTCGCTGCTTACGCAGGTCGTAGGACGCGCTGGGCGCAGACAAGCACAGGGACATGCAGTAATTCAGACATACCATCCAGAGGATTCTGTGATTTTGAACGCCGCCCGGCAGGATTATGAACAGTTTTATGAGGAAGAACTAGAGCGTCGCCGCTTGCTGCAATGTCCGCCGATTGCGCAGCTTGTCGTCCTGACAGCTGTGGGAGAGGACGAACAGGAGGTGTTGCAGGCTCTATCTGCTGTC
>NZ_JBNMHC010000135.1:0-5614 GCF_050872565.1 Butyricicoccus sp.
AGTGCCGGCGGCAGCTGCGTAACCATCCATGTTGGACGGAAATCGCTGGCACCACCGTAGAAATTCATCTGATGCATATTACCAATCATCGTATGTGCAGAATGGATAACCTGCTTGGAAGGGCCGGTAGATCCGCTGGTATATGCCCGGAACAACGGACGATCTATATTTCTCTCCGCTTCCACTGTGCCATCAAATCCATCTCCCAAGGATAAAAAAGCATCCCAAGACATGGTACAAGGGCCATACGCCGGATCATCACTGTAAAGCGAATCGATATAGTCCCAACAATAATCAGGAATTTTTGTCCGATCTGCACTGTGCAGTGGGCTGAGCAAAACCGCACCATGTACACCAGCTTTGTTGCGATACGCATTCAAGTCATCATGCGGCAAGAAATCATGGGCAAAAATCATCTTGGCACCCGATTGTTTTACCGCGGCTACATTTTCTTCAATCGTATTATCGCGGCACAGCAGCGATGCGCCAATCCTCTCCGCCGCCAAAAGCAAATACAAAAATTCCGGAACCGCACGCAAGAACACCGGAATTTCATCCCCTTCGCCAAATCCCAAGGCACGCAATGCGCGGGCAGTCTTATCGACTTGTTCATTTACTTCTTTCCACGTAATATCTGTGCCGTAGTAATGCATTGCCGTGACATCGGCTCCTGGGCAGCGTTCTTCTAAGTACTCAGCAATTGTCTGCTCTGGAATGCACAATCCGTCAATCATCTGCGGCGGATAATATTGCATCCATGGGCGGTCTATACTCGGCTTGCCCGTCAACGTTTTTTTCATATGATATTTCCCCTTTCTGTTTTCAGTCCTATTCTTATCTCATCCGATAAAGGATAGTTTTAGTTTATCATGGAAATTCATGAATAAACTTGAATAAACTGGAAAAAGCCAAAATCAGGAAAATCTTATAAAAACTTGTTATTTATCGCTCATGATTTTGTATGTGTATCTAATAGCTTCATTTTATTCATTTGTTTTTTCTGCATAACTCAAAATATCAATCCGTTCAATCGCATCGTGAATAAAAGAGCGAATTGTGTCTGTCTCTGTACACACAATTTTGTTTTTCTCCGACCACATAGTCTCAAAAAAACGCAGAAAAATTGTTTTCATATCCGGATGATTAAAGACGGCAAGGTTGTTTATTCGATTCTCCGTGTGCAGTCTTGCATAGCAAACGGTATCCGACAAGAAGACACACTGCGTCACAGCATATTGAAAATCGGATACTAGACAGCCATGCACCATCTTGACACAAAAATTTTTTTGCTTTGTACACAGCTCATAAACATGCTGTAAACAATGCTTGCGCTGTTCCAGCGTAAGATGCACGGGATAGTCAAAGAAGTCTAATTCTCCATCCACGGCAAGATTAGTCAATGCTGAGCTGTGCAAAATAATGGATATAGGGGTTGTCTCCATTGTCTTTTTGATTAATATATGAAAATATCTCAATCGTTCTTCCTGAACGGTATTGTCCTGTTCTTTCACCTGCGCAAGCAGTTCTTCAAATAAATCATCTGGCAAAAAATGTTCTGTCAGATGCCCAATAATCCATTTTTGATTCAAAGAAAGTATGGCGCGTACATATGATTTTTTCTCTATCATCTTCTGCATCGTTGTGCTGCGGTACATCAGCGTCTCTCTCGTGCACAGGTCTCGAATGCTATCGTACATGGGGCTACAGTTTTCAGCAGCACTGCTAACCGTAACTGCCATGCAGCGGTCGGAATCCATCAACATACCGCTAATCATAAATTCATCTTTTACCGCAAAAATCAATCGGCCTGCTGCCTGTGCTCCTTTGTACAGACAGAAATCAATGCGCGCCATATCCGACATCATATTCAGAAGAAAAATCGGATCATATGTATCGTCGATTTTGTCCAGTGTTAAATCTACCATCAACGAAAAGTGCACATCCGGATAGGAAACATGCACATCGCGGCGAATATTTCCTTGAATAATTTGCAGCCGATACTCATGGGTAAGAGCAAGCAAATCCATTTCCGCTGTGATATTCAATTGGCTAACTCTTCGCAGGACAGGATGATGCATCTTAGAAATATACTGCGCGGGGCTTAGTTTTGCAAAAAATATTGTTTTCGGCTCAACAGATGAACCATATTCCCTCTGCATGTCTTGAACGAAATTATATTCTGCTTCTAGATTATCAAAAATGGTCTCTTCTAGTTCTATATCGTCCCAAACCTGATAATTTTCATACAGATTTTCTTTTCCTGTCTTAGAACTCAGCTGTACAATTTCTCTGCTGATACGCCGCAAAACATTTCGCTTATTTTTTTCTGCGGGAAGCATCCGTCCGCTAGTCCATTTGCTGATATAGCTCACATCATACTGTAAAGCTTTCGCCAACGTCACATTTTTAATCTCGCCCAAATTCATAACTTGTTCTAAAATCTGGCTAAATCTATTCTTTTTCGTTTCCATATCGCAGTCCCCCTAGCAAGAGTTTTTTGTTCTATTATATCACAATCAAGAAAATTCACAAAATTTCCATTTTCTTTTTTCCTCATTCTTTATGGAAAAAAGCTCCGCAGTGAAAAATCACTGCGGAGCCAGAGCCTTACATCTCTATCCATTCATCGAAACAAATTCGATGATTTTACTGATTCTTTTCCTGCATGGTGCAGTATCCCATCAGCATGGACGCTGCCTCAGCACGAGTTGCATTGCCCTTCGGATCGAGAATGACGCTGCCATCAGACAACTTCTTGCCGCCGATAATGCCATTCTGGTTTGCCCAAAGCATTGCATCGTAAGCCCAATCAGAAACCTGATCGGCATCTACAAAGTTGAGCGTACCATTGACTTCCGGTGTGCCTGCATAGTTGTACATGAATCTTGCGAACTGCTCACGTGTTACCTTGCTGTTCGGGTCAAAGGTCGTTGCGCTTGTACCGCCTGTGATCTTGTTCTCATATGCCCACTGTACAGCATTGAAGTACCACTGATCCTTTGCAACATCCTCATACGGATTGTTGTCGGAAACTGTTGCCGGGCAACCTTCCTTGTTGTAGAGGATCTGAACCATCATAGCACGAGTCAGATTTGCGTTCGGCTCAAAGGTCGTATCAGAAGTACCGGACATCAGCTTGTGCGTGTAAACGTAAACAACCTTCTCATAGAACCAGTCGTTCGTATTCACATCCGTGAACGGAAGCTGTACTGTGCCGCAACGAGTGCAAACGCCATTGACAAAGTCATGACCCAGAGCCGGAATTTCTACCGTCTTGGTGTCCTTGTATTCCTTGCCGTTGTAAGCTACGGTAGCAACAAGTACATTCTTGCCAGCCTCTTCACAAGTTGCTGCAACGCTGGTTGCCTCATCCTTTGTGATTACAGCATCAACCGTCTGCTTGTCATCGCCTCTCTTACAGGTCAGCGTTGCCTTTGCAGAGGAACTATCCTCTGCCCAGTTGAACGTAACCTCGTAATCGTGGCCAAGTGCATCAACAGTTGTTTCCTTACTGTCGGTTGCGGTAGCAAGTACATTGCCGTCCTTATCCTTCAGCTCTGCCTTTGCAGTGTAAGTTACCTTACCGCCAGTCGTGCAGGTTGCGTCAGCAGACTTTGCTTCAACTTCTGCATTCATGGTCTGCTTGTCGCCGCAATTCTCACAAGTAAACTCTGCGGTTGCCGTCTTGTAATCCTCGCTCCAAACAATTGCGCCCTTGTACTTGTGGCCCAATGCCGGAAGCTCAACAGTCTTAGTGTTGGTGTATTCCTTGCCATTGTAAGTTGCAGTAGCAACAAATACGTCCTTACCAGCCTTTTCGCAAGTTGCTGCAACGCTGTTTGCCTCGTCCTTGGTTACTACGGCATCAACAGTCTGTTTGTCGTCGCCTCTCTTACAGGTCAGCGTTGCCTTAGCAGAAGAAGCATCCTCTGCCCAGTCGAACTTAACCTCGTAATCATGGCCCAGTGCATCAACGGTTGTTTCCTTGCTGTCGGTTGCAGTAGCAAGTACCTTGCCGCTCTCATCCTTCAGCTCTGCCTTTGCGGTGTAAGTTACCTTACCACCAGTTGTGCAGGTTGCGTCGTCAGACTTTGCTTCAACTTCTGCATTCATGGTCTGCTTGTCGCCGCAAGCCTCGCAAACGAACTCTGCGGTTGCCGTCTTGTAGTCTTCGCTCCAAACAATTGTGCCCTTGTACTTGTGACCCAGAGCAGGCAGTACGATAGTCTTAGTATCCTTGTACTCCTTGCCATCGTAGATTGCGGTAGCAACAAATACATCCTTACCATCCTTATCGCAAGCCGCTGCGACGCTATTCGCTTCATCCTTGGTCACAGTAACTTCCGGAGTCTGCGTATCGTCACCCTTCTTACAGGTCAGCGTCAGCTTTGCAGAAGAACCATCCTCTGCCCAGTCGAACTTGGTCTCGTAGTCGTGACCGGTTGCCGGTACAGTTGCAGTTACCTTAGAAGCCTCAACGGTTTCGATAACCTTGCCGTCCTTGTCCTTCAGCTCTGCCTTAGCGGAAGCTGTAGTCTCGCCAGCCTTTGTGCAAGTCGGATCCGTGGTCTTAGAAGTTACTTCAGCCGGAACGTCTTCCTTGAAGTCGCAGCGAGAGCAGGTGAATTCACCTGTAGCCGCTGTATTGTTTTCGTTCCAGATGATAGTCTTCTTGTAGTCGTGACCCTGAGCCGGAAGCTCAACAGTCTTGGTGTCCTTGTACTCCTTGCCATCGTAAGTCACGGTAGCAACAAATACATTCTTACCAGCCTTTTCGCAAGTCGCTGCAACGCTGTTTGCCTCGTCCTTGGTTACTACGGCATCAACAATCTGCTTGTCGTCGCCCTTCTTACAGGTCAGGGTTGCCTTTGCAGAAGAAGCATCCTCTGCCCAGTCGAACGTAACCTCGTAATCGTGGCCAAGCGCATCAACCGTTGTTTCCTTGCTGTCGGTTGCAGTAGCAAGTACCTTGCCACTCTCATCCTTCAGCTCTGCCTTTGCATTGTAAGTTACCTTACCGCCAGTCGTGCAGGTTGCGTCGTCGGTCTCAACATCAATAGTTGCGTCTACAACCTGCTTGTCGCCGCAGGTATCGCAAACGAACTCTGCAGTTGCCGTCTTGTAGTCTTCGCTCCAAGTGATCGTACCCTTGTAGCTATGACCCAGAGCAGGCTTGGTGTCTACAACCTGGGTATCTGTTGCGGTTGCCAGAACCTTGTCGCCATCCTTCAGCTCTGCAGTTGCAGTTGCTGTGGTCTTGCCCTCAGTCGTGCAAGTCGGGTCAACGGTCTTGGTCTCAACAACAGCATTAACAGTCTGCGTGTCATCGCCCTTCTCACAGGTAAATACTGCCTGTGCGGTCTTGTGATCTTCACTCCACTTGATTTCGCTCTTGTACGCATGACCGGTTGCCGGAACGGTTGCAGTTACCTTGGAATGCTCAGCGGTTGCCAGTACAGTTCCGTTGTCATCCTTCAGCTCTGCCTTAGCCGTTGTTACGGTCTCGCCATCCTTCGTGCAAGTCGGATCGGTGGTCTTAGAAGTGATTGTAGCATCAACATCCTTCTTGAAGTCGCAGCGTGTGCAGGTGAATTCGCCTGTTGCAGCCGTGTCG
>NZ_JBNMHC010000136.1:0-5609 GCF_050872565.1 Butyricicoccus sp.
CTGGAAGCGCGCGGCGCACAGGTTGTGATGACGCGGCAGAGCCATGAGGCAACGGTCAGCAACCAAGAACGCGCCCGCATGGCAAATGATGCCCATGTGGATTTGTGTATTCGCATTCATGCAGATGACGCAGAAAGCGGTCAGCCGTCTGGCATGTCCATGCAGGTGCCGTCCGGCAGCCTGCTGGGAACGCCGTCAATTGAACAGCCGAGTGCTCAGGCGGCACAGATTATTTTGCAGGCGGTGACGCAGGAAACCGGCGCGCGAAATCGCGGCTTGACACCGCGCAGTGACTTGACTGGGTTTAATTGGTCAGAAGTTCCATGTATTCTGCTGGAAATGGGCTTTTTGAGCAATGCAGAGGAAAATGCACAGCTTCAGACGCAAGAGTACCGGCGGAAAATTGCTGTGGGAATTGCAGATGGCGTATGCCAGTGGAAACAGAGTATGGAATCGAGTCAGAATAGAGAATAAAGAGGTTTGATGTACTATGAATGTTAGCATAAACAGTGCCTTTGGAATTGCACTGCAAACAGCCGCTTCGCTATACGAAGGAATGTTGGCAAAGCTGTTGCTGCTGCTGGTAATGGGCGTTTTGTGCTTTGCCGGATACCGGCTGCTGCACTGGGCAAGTGCGCTGTATGGTGCGCTTGCTGGCGTGTGCTTGGGCGTGGGTCTGACCGGCGTGCTCGGTTCTCTGGGCGTTACCAATGGCGGCTTGGCGTTGTCTTCGGCGGCCATGCTGGTGCTGGGTATTGTGCTCGGTGCAGTGGCATATCGCGTGACATACCTAGGCATTTTCTTGGCGTGCGGCACAATTGGCGCGTTGGTCGGCTATGTGCCGGGGGCTTTTGTCGGTGAAATATTCAAGGGCGGCTTTGTCCTTGTTTTGCTGGTCTGCTTTGTGCTGTTTGGCGTGACCGGTGTGCTGTTTCATGCACCGGCTTATGTGATTGCTACCGGCTTATCCGGCATTCCGGCGGGTGTTGTTCTGGCACAGCTGCTGGGCGTTGCATCCGTGCCGGTACAGCTGCTGATTGGCGTGATTGCGACAATCGCCGGACTGGCGGCACAGATCATTCTGCCGCGCCGCGCAGAGAACAAACGGAAGCAGGCAGAGGAAGCAATGCAGGATACCGATCCGCATCTGCCGATTCCGCAGGAGCCGGAGGAACCGGATACCATTGATACCATTTCGGATACCGTTGCGGAGCACATTGATTTGTCTGCACCGGCAGCTCCACATTTTCTCTTCCCGGAACAGGAAGAAGAGGAAGAACAAGAAGAGGACGAGCCGGAAGAAACAGAGGCACCGCAGCAGGCACAGGAACCGGATGAGCCGGAACAGGTGGACAGCAGTACGATGGTGCTGCCGCAGTCGGAAGCGGAATCAAAACCGGTTTCGACTGTCAAGCAGGATGACAAGAAATCCATCTTTGATTTGATTTTGAATAAAGAAGCCATAGAGGAACAGGCGAAACAGAACGAGTCATCAGACGAACCGGAGGCAGCTCCTGTTTTGGCAGAGGAAAAACCGGTGCAGCCTACGGAAAAATTCTCGCTGGAAGAACTGCTGGACGCATGCGATGAAGATACCAATACCATCAAACGAGCAGAAGAACAGAAAAAGGCGAAAAAACAAAAACCAAAGCTGACACCAGAGCAGAAGGAACAGAGAAAGCAAAATGCGCTGACCGCGGTATTTGCTGTCGTCATTGTTGCGGCGGCTATCGTGTTTGCGGCACTTGGCGTACAGCATGTAGAAGTGCTGCTGGCGTTGTGCTTCTGTATGTATCTGGGCGAGCGGTATCGCTTGGCGGCATTTGGATTTGCCGTGCTCGCTGTGCGCCGTCTGTACGATGCGATTGTTTTCTTTATGCAGGGCGGACAGGTGTTTGAAGCCCTGACGGACGCCGTCATCGGTGCGACGTTTATTATTTTGACGCTGCATATGCTGCGAACCTATTCAGAGTATAAGCACAAGACAGAGGAAGAATAGCCTTCCTCCTTGAGGAAGGTGGAGCGGCGTCAGCCGTGACGGAAGGAGCAGCACGAAAGCAAGTCTGTATCAGAGTTACTCTGATTCGTCAGATATAATTGGTTGCTCCCTCAGTCTTGCCGCAGAGCGGCAATCCAGCTCCCTCAAAGATGGAGCCTTAACTATGCGTAAACGCAAAACAGCACCAGTCTTCGCTACTGGTGCTGTTTTATGTTTGGATGTTCTGGGAAAAACGAAACGAGACGGTTCACCCAACCGTCTCGTTTCTCTCTCTTCTCTGTATGGCATTTCACTCCCGCCTTCTGTATAAGGCGGGTCATGCAGTACTCCTGCTAAAAAGTACAATTGTAAATATATCACAACTGACCTATGATTTATAGTGGTAAAACAGCCAAAATAACAACAACTTTTTTGTGCAAATAGCTTGGTGCGGGATTTTATAGTGCTTTTTTTATGCATTTTATACGATTGTGTTGAAAATATAGGACAGACCAAGTGGAGTTGTGCGGATTGATAGAAATATGCTATACTGGACGGGAACAAAAATTGTCGGTTTTGGAGGTGCATGACAATGAACGATTGGAACGAACGCGAATATACGGCGCTGGGCACTGCGATCTTGGGACTGCTTGGTTTGGTCGCCGTGCGAAATGTGTTTCGCGACGGAAAATATTTGATAAAAGCAGTTGTGTTTCGCTATTTGCCGATGGCAGGATTGCTTGTCGTATTAAAGAAGAAGTGGGAAGCATATCATGGATAGTTTTATTTTTAGCTTGAACGCCACAATGCCGGTGTTCTTGGTTATTGTACTTGGCTATATTCTCAAACAGCTCGGCTTGTTTACCGATGAATTTTGCCGCGTGGGCAACAAATATGTCTTTTTGGTTGCGCTGCCGGTGCTGCTGTTTCGAGATATTGCCCAGACCAATTTGTATACAGATTTTAAGCTGTCGTTTGTGCTGTACTGTGCCGGTGTGACGACGGTTGTCTTTTTGGGCGTTTGGTTTTTGGCGGCGCATATTCTCAAGGATAAGAGCTTGGTCGGCGCTTTCGCACAGGCATCTGTGCGAAGCAGTGCGGCGATTTTGGGCATTGCGTTTGTTGAGAATATGTACGGCAATGCGGGCTTGGCACCGCTGATGATTGTCTCTGCCGTGCCGCTGTTTAATATTTACTCGGTCATTATTTTGACCTTTTCCGCCGATGGCGGCCAGCATGGCACAGAGGCAATTCGCAAGGCGTGCATCAATGTGCTGAAAAATCCGATTATTATCGGTATTGTGCTCGGTCTGCCGTTTTCTCTGCTGCGCATTGATATTCCGACCATTCCGCTCAAGATGATTGAGAGTGTCGGCGCGACGGCGACGCCGCTCGCCCTGCTCGTTGTCGGTGCAGGCTTTGAGGGAACCAAAGCTCTGGCGAAAATCAAGCCGACGCTGTGGGCGACGGCGATTAAGCTGGTGATTTTGCCGGCGGTGTTTCTGCCGCTCGCTATCGCGCTGGGATTTCACGACGCGGAGCTTGTTGCCGCACTGATTATGCTGGGTTCTCCGACAACGGTCTCCTGCTATGTCATGGCGACCAATATGAGAAATGATGGAGAGCTTTCCACCAGTATCATTGTGCTGACAACTCTGCTGTCCTCGATTACCCTGACCGGCTGGATTTTCCTGCTGAGAAGCATGGGCTTGATGTGAGAGAATATTGCATAAAAAGAAACGCAGTAGCTTGACAAGCTACTGCGCGGGTGCCATAATAAAATTGGAAGTATTTACAACACAGACATAGAAAAATGTACACAATAGGGAAACACGTTAGGAAATAGGATTTTAGAAGGAGTTGTATATGAAAGGATTGATTCTGGCAGCTGGCAAAGGAACTCGGCTGTATCCGATGACCCGCATGATCTGCAAGCCGCTGCTGCCGGTATATGACAAGCCTCTGATTTATTATCCGCTCAGCGTTTTGCTGCAGGCGGGTATCACGGATATTATGGTCATTATTCCGGAGGGAGAAGAAGAGACCTTTACCAAGCTGCTCGGAGATGGCAGCGCATGGGGCGTACATATTTCGTATGCTGTGCAGAAGGTGCCGCGCGGTATTGCGGATGCCTTCCTCGTTGCAGAGGACTTTATTCAGGGCGATTCGGTTTGTCTGGTGCTGGGCGACAACATTTTTTATGATGAGAGCCGCGATTATCTGTTCCTCAAGAAGGGCAGAGAGCTGCAGGAGGGCGCACTCGTGTTCGGCTATTATGTAGACGATCCGCGTCCGTTCGGCGTTGTGGAATTTGATGAAAACGGCAATGCGCTGAGCATTGAAGAGAAGCCGCGCTTCCCGAAGTCCAACTACATCATTCCGGGTCTGTATTTTTACGACAGCGATGTGCTGGATATTGCCCGCAATCTCAAGCCGTCCGCGCGCGGAGAGCTGGAGATTACCGATGTCAACTTGGAATATCTGCGCCGCGGCAAGCTGAAGGTTGCGCCGCTGGACAGCGATTTTGTCTGGCTGGATGCGGGTACCGCAGAGAATCTGCTGGAAGCTGGCAATCGAATCCGTGAGGTGCAGGTGCGCACCGGACGCTATGTTGCGTGTCCGGAGGAAATCGCCTGCGAACAGGGCTTGATTTCGGTTGAACACGTACATGCACTCGGCGATGAGCTGAGCAAGACACTGTATGGACAGTATTTGCAGTGTATGCCGGTGCCAGTCAAAAAGAAATGAAAGAAACTGGACAAAGGCGGCCGCGAGGCCGCCTTTTGTGTAATGAGGAGGAAGATTGTATGACGACCGTATATTTTATTCGACATGGCACGACGGATAATAATATCGCCGGACGATTTCAGGGACGGTCAGACATCCCGCTGGGAGAAAAGGGTCTCAGACAAGCGGCGTGCTTGGGCGAACGATTTGCACATGTGCCGCTGGATGCCGTGTATACGAGTCCGCTTCAGCGCGCGTATCAGACGGCGCAGGGCGTGTGCGCTCAGCTGCCGCTGGAGCCGATCTACTGGGATGGATTGCGCGAGATAGACGGCGGCGTATTGGAAGGCCGAACCAATGACGAAAATATCCGAGAGTATCCGGAGATCATGCGCACCTTTCGGGAACAACCGGCAAAATTTTGTCCGCCGCACGGCGAGAGCGCAGAGCAGGTACATGCCCGCGTGATGCAGGCGATTGAGGAGATTATCGCAAAAGAGCGGGGAAAAACCATTGCGATTGTATCGCATGGCTTTGCACTGCTGTGCAGCATTGGCAGCTTGGGCATCCCGTTTGACCAGCTCCCGCCGCGTATTTTGGCCAATGCATCGGTCAGCTGCATTCGGTTTGCCGAGGACGGCAGCTATGAGATTGTTTGTTGGAACGATCAGAGTCATTTGCCGGAAGCGTTGCAGTTTCACTCCCCGTTTTGGAAGGAAGCAGAGACAAAATAATTGACGCCGCCGGACGTCTGATGACCGAACCGCTTTCTTTTGGGTATAAATTTTTGCAAGGCTCAGTCACAAACAAGAACGCCCCGCTCTCTGCGCGAAGCAAAGGCGGGGCAAAATTTTTTTCTGATTTTGGTGCACATCCGACAATGTGGATAAAAGAAAACGCCGCA
>NZ_JBNMHC010000137.1:0-5558 GCF_050872565.1 Butyricicoccus sp.
AACGGAGATCTGACAGCGCGTCAGGCGGGTTCTATCGGCGGACAGATGGTAAAGCAGATGATTGAGGCTTACGAGCAGAATATGAAATAAACAGATCGTATTCGTTGTCCCATAAACGCAGCTCAGCCGCTCTCGTGCCGTGTAGGCGCAGAGCGGCTGGGTTTTTTATAGTTGAATACCCTGAATGGTATATTGATACAAAAATTCTTTTAGTGAGGTACTGTCACCAGTGTTATAGTAATGGAGCAATAGGGTATTGAATTGCTCCATGTGCTTATCCGTAATTGTTAAGATGCCTGCACCGGCTGAGATCAGAATTTTATTTGCCAGAGTCATACTGGTACGCTTATTTCCATCCCAGAAGAATTGTCCTCGAGTACCCCATGCAAACGCTTCCAATGCTTTTTCTGTAGCAGTCAATTGGGTGTTGTTTATCAATTCATCAAGATAGGCGGATACTTCGGCTTGTACAGGTACTGGAGGAGTATAGTCTGTGCCTGAGATTCCAACCGTGCCGGTACGTAATACTCCCCATTCGAGTGCTTCGTTTCGTGCAATGAATTCATTGAGCTTACATAAATATTCCAGCGTAACTGGTTCGTCTATAGTTTTGGTCAGGAATTTCCATGCATCACGCATGTTTAAAATTGCTTGTATATCATCTAACTGCACATTGGGAACATTTACACCCTGAAGAATTGTTTGTGTTTGCGGAAAGGTAACAGCTCGGTTTTCCATCTTCATACCGCAATAAATATTTTCATCCCATTTCTTTTTTGCAAGAAAAAGACTTTGTTGTTTTGTCAGATGATATTTATCTTCAAAACGCATCCTTGATACACCTCGATTGTCTTTTTTCATGCATTTATCGTACAATAGATTGAAACGAAATGCAAGAGATTACAAAGTAAAAGCCGACACAGAAAAAACTGTGTCGGCTGAGAGAGTTCTTTCTTATAGTTTGGAATATCCAAACGAATTAACAATTGCCTCGACCGGAACGTTCTTCTGGCAGAACGGGCAATTGTGGCGGTCATACGACGCATATCCAGGGATGTCCTCCGAAGTGAAGATCGTGTTGACCTGAATGCCATCCATCTGACCGACTGCACTGAATAGGGTAGCGACGCCGCGAATCAGACCGCCGTAGTATCCCATGCACTCGATACCGCGGCGAATGCTGATGCCGGTCGTAACCGATGCCATCAGCAGAATGACATTTTTGCCGCGCACCATTGGCTCTACATTTTCTCGGAAGAACAGCTGACTGTTTGCTGTGCGCTCCGGCGTGATAACATAGATGGATTTGTGTGCATTGTGGATGGAGTGTCCCGCATCCTCCAGCTCTCGTGCCAGAAAAGCACCGATGATTTCTGTGCCGTCCAAGCATACGATGGTGTCAATTGGAACGGTGGTGTTTGCATACTGCTGTGCCAATACATGGGCGCACTGTTTTACTTCGCTCAAACGGGACTTCATTGTCGTCAGATCAATGTAGTAGTTGATATGCGAATGATTGGTAACGAAGTGTCCCGGAATGGCCTTCATAGGAACGACAGCTCCATATCTTTTGGACGGAAACTTCACGATTCTGGATTCAAACGAACTCATAGGCTCCTCCTTTTCCAACACACAAAATATCTTCTGGAATAATTGCACATTTTTATCGAATAACATGTGAGTTAAACTATACATAGTATACAACATCGTTACAAAATATGCAAGTTCTATCTTTACATTATTTTAACTGAACAAAAACAACATTTTGTTCAGTTAAAAACGTATATAGACAGAAGGAAAGAAGAAGTCTATAATGTGTATGTTAAAAAATATCGGAGAAAGAAGGAGATTGTTTGACCAAACGTTCTTATGAGATCGACATGTGCAATGGACCGCTGTTTCGCAGCTTGTTGTTGTTTGCCTTGCCGCTGCTGGCATCCAATATGCTCCAGCTGTTGTTCAATGCCGTAGACCTGATGGTCGCGGGAAATTTTGTCGGCAGTCATGCTCTGGCAGCAGTCGGAGCGACTACGTCACTGATTACCGTCTGCACAACCTTGTTTGTCGGCATTGCTCTAGGTGCCAATGTGCTTGCCGGACGATTTTATGCGCAAAAAGACGACAAAGGCATGTCAGAAGTCGTACATACTGCCATTACCTTGGCGATTATCGGCGGCATTTGTGTGCTGTTTATCGGTATTTTTCTGTGCAGACCGGCATTGGAGTTGGTTGCTACACCGGAGGAAGTTATTGACCAATCTACATTGTACATGCGCATTTATTTCCTGGGTATGCCGTTTTTTATGTGCTACAATTTCGGCGCGGCAATTTTGCGCTCCGTTGGTGACACACGCAGACCGTTGTATTACTTGATTTTTGCCGGTGTGTGCAATGTCATACTGAATTTGATTCTGGTGCTGATTTTTCATCTGGGCGTTGCCGGTGTTGCCATCGGTACCGTGATGTCGCAGTTTATTTCTTCTGTGCTCGTATTGACAACCCTGCACAGAGAACAGACATCGTATCATTTGGATGTCAAAAAGCTGCATTTGAATCCGCATATTATGAAAAATATGCTGCGAATTGGTGTTCCGGCGGGATTGCAGTCCATGCTCATCAATGTTTCTAATGTATTGATTCAATCGTCTGTCAATACATTTGGCACACTGGCGATTGCCGGAAACACAGCTGGTTTTAATATCAATGGATTTTTATATTTTGCCTGCAATTCTGTGACGCAGGCGGCTTTGAGCTTTTCCAGTCAAAACAGTGGTGTGGGAAATTATAAACGAATCAATAAGATTTTGTTCCAGTGCGGTATTCTGGAATGCATCATTGGATTTGGTCTCGGCAATTTATGCTATCTGTTTGGCAATCAGATCATCGGTCTGTACGCTTCCGATCCGCAGGTTATCGCTTACGGTCTCATCAATGTCGGTATTATCTGCGTGCCGTATGGTTTGTGTGGTCTGATGGATATGATTCCGGGCTGCATCCGCGGCATGGGCTATTCGACAGTTCCGATGATTTTGTCTCTGATTGGCGTCGTCTGCCTGCGGTTTTTCTGGATTTTTATTGTTTTCCCCAGCCATCGCAGTTTGGAAACTCTGTATATCTCGTATCCGGTATCGTGGATTCTCACGATTGGTATGCAGGCAATTTGTTATGTGTGGGTTTGGCGGCATTGCGCAAAAAAGAACGGATAAAGGTGAAGCATGGATAAAATAACACGTTCCCGCTTAATCAAGGGATACATTATCACGATATGCGGCGGATTGGGCTGGGCAGTTGGCGGCGCCTGCGGACAGGTCACGTTTCGCGACTGCGGTGCCGATGCCAATTGGTTGGTGCCGATTCGCATGTTTATCGCAGGTATTTTGGTCTTGGTGCTTGCCAAGCTTCGCGGAAAGCCGATTGGTGCGGTCTGGAAAGATAAGCATTCGATTGTTCCACTATTGGTCTTTGCACTGATTGGCACAGCTATGTGCCAATACAGTTATTATGCTGCGATTCAATACACCAATGTCGCCTTTGCGACGGTTATGACGTATATGAGCCCGATTGTTATTTTGCTCTTTGTGTTATTACATAGCAAAAGACTGCCAAAACTGTATGAACTTGCGAGCGTTATACTCGTTGCGGCCGGTGCAGTCTTGTGTGCGACACACGGCGATTTGTCGGCATTGGCGGTTCCGCCGATTGGTTTGGCATGGGGACTGGTCAGTGCGGTGTGCTTTGCGTTTTACACCCTGTGCCCGCGGCGGCTCATGCAGAAATTTGATGTCATGAGCATTGTCGGCTGGGGCATGACGATTGGCGGCGGCATGATGCTGCTGATTTTTCATCCGTGGACGATTCAGGGGATTACGTATAATGCGGAACTGTTTCTGCTGATGGCAGCTGTCATTGTGTTTGGCACCATTCTGGCGTTTAATTTGTATCAGACCGGCTGCAATATTGTCGGCAGTATGGTTGGCGGTGTGCTGTCTTCCGTAGAACCGGTAGCATCTGTGATGATTTCTGCTTTTCTGCTGCACACGAGCTTTGTCGCACAGGATTTCATAGGTTTTGCGCTGATTCTCATCACGATACCGATTATGGCTATTGGAGATTATCGGGCGATTCAAACACAGCAAGCATCGAAATAAGTGGTGGCATAGAACCGAGAAAAAGCGTATAATAACAAGTATAGAATACAAGATGACGAGAAAGGAGACGAGCATATGAAAGCATATCGTCGAGTTTTTGTAGTTGTATTGGATTCACTGGGAGCGGGCGCGATGGATGACGCCGCACAGTATGGCGATGCCGGAACAGATACCTTGGGGCATATCTCGGCATCTGTGGAACAGTTCCACATTCCCAATCTGCAAGCATTGGGTCTTGCTAATCTGCATCCGCTCAAGCAGGTTGCGCCGGTGCAGCATCCGATGGCGCGATATACGACGCTGCGCGAGATGAGCTGCGCTAAGGACACGATGACCGGTCACTGGGAAATGATGGGCTTGCGGACAACCGTTCCGTTTAAAACGTTTACGGACACCGGTTTTCCACCGGAACTGATTGCAGAACTGGAAAAGCAAACCGGACACAAATGCATCGGAAACAAGAGCGCGAGCGGCACAGTCATTTTGGACGAGCTGGGTGAGGAAGAAATTGCCACAGGACATATGATTGTGTACACTTCTGCGGATTCTGTGCTGCAAATCTGCGGCAACGAAGAAACCTTTGATTTAAAGGAGTTGTATCGCTGTTGTGAGATTGCCCGCAAAATTACTATGCGCGATGAATGGAAGGTGGGTCGCGTTATTGCGCGGCCGTATGTCGGCAAAAAGCGCGGAGAATTTGTGCGCACGAGCAATCGGCATGATTATGCGGTCAAGCCGACGGGACGCACTGCCCTCAATGTGTTGAAGGATGCCGGATTTGATGTGATTTCGATTGGAAAAATCAACGATATTTTTGTCGGAGAAGGCATTACCGAAGCGCAGAAGTCCAAAAGTTCTGTACACGGCATGGAACAGACCATTGCTGTGGCAAAGCGCGACTTTACTGGGTTGTGCTTTGTCAATCTTGTGGATTTTGATGCGTTGTGGGGGCATCGGCGCAATCCGGTTGGATATGCACAGGAAATCGAACGGTTTGATGTAAAATTGGGCGAGCTGCTGCCGCTGCTTCGAGAGGATGACTTGTTAATTCTGACTGCAGATCACGGAAATGACCCGACACATACAGGCACCGATCATACTCGTGAGCGCGTACCGTTTATCGCGTATTCTCCGTCTATGAAAGAGGGAAGAAAGTTGGAAGAACAGCCGACATTTGCTGTGATTGGCGCGTCCATTCTAGATAATTTTGACTTGCACATGCCGGAAAACACCATCGGAACGTCTATTTTATCCGAGTTAGTATAACCAGAACAGAGAGAGGAAGAACGCTTGCAG
Organism: Butyricicoccus sp.; assembly: GCF_050872565.1. Taxonomy (GTDB): domain Bacteria; phylum Bacillota; class Clostridia; order Oscillospirales; family Butyricicoccaceae; genus Butyricicoccus_A. Next base: position 5,445 of record NZ_JBNMHC010000137.1, read on the forward strand.
AGGAATTTTATTACTGTATTGACGGAAAAAGATGTCAATATTGTGACGGATGAAACACTTCGCGAAATAAAGCGGCATGGAACCGAGCGTTTTCCGTTTCAATATTACAAAGAA
>NZ_JBNMHC010000138.1:0-5521 GCF_050872565.1 Butyricicoccus sp.
ATGCTGTAAATCATGAATACCAATTGCCTCCGGATTGCCGATATGACTCGGCGCACCGAGTACCCGCGGCGTATCGCCGGTAATCAGCGTTGCCTTGACGATCTGGTCATACGGCAGCGGACGCATACTCACAACCATATTGCCATGAAAGACACCTGCCGGTGTGCACGCGATATTGGTCTTATACATCGGTACGTTGCAGCCCTCTTCGATGTGACGAACCGGTACGCCAGCTTCCAACAATGCCGACTCAAAGGAAAAGCTGCATCCAATCAAAAAGCTAACCAAATCATCACGCCAAAACTGTTCCACATCTGTATACTCGCCGTCCAACTCACCGTTGCGGTAGATGCGATATTTCGGCAAATCCTTAGCAATATCTGTGTCCTGCGCAATGCTGTGCAAAGCGCGGCTGCCCTTGTCGCTAACTTCGAGCAGCGGGCAGGACTTCGGATTGCGCTGGGCAAATAACAAAAAGTCATAGGCAAGGTCTGCGGGAAGCACAACCAAATTGGCCTGTGCGTATCCGGCACTCATACCCGCTGTCGGACCGGTAATCTTCTTTTCTCGAATCAAGGCGCGCACATCGCGCGGACTCATCTCAGAATAATTCATACTGTTTCTCCTTCCGCGCGAATTTGCTCGCTTCTCGCAATGAAATCTGCTGGAATCGAACGTGGTCACCTGGGCGGCACTGTGCCAGCTTTGGGATGTCAAATGTACAAACCGTTGCAATCTTCGCATAGCCGCCGGTTGTCTGGCGGTCTGCCATCAAAACAATCGGCTTGCCATCCGATGCCACCTGTACAGATCCCAAGGTGATGCCATCCGAAATAATATCTGAGCCATGATGGCTTTCAATCTCCGCACCGCTCATGCGGTATCCCATACGGTCACTGTTGTCTGCGACAGTATAGCTCTCATGGAAAAATGTTTCGATTCCCTTTGCCGTGAATGCATCGTCCTGCGGGCCAAGCACGGCGCGCAGCACAACCTCGGTCGGGTACTCTTCTTCCGGCACACGGCGGTCTTTGAGCTGTTCCCATGCCTGGCGCTCCTCGCCAATCGCCAAAATATCGCCGGGAATCAACGCTCTGCCCAAGAAGCCGCCCATATGGCACTTCATATTGGTCGAGCGGCTGCCCAGAACAATCGGCATATCGAATCCGCCAGCAGCTGCCAGATAACACCGGCATCCCGTCTTGGCAAACGACAGCATCAGCTCATCGCCTTCATGCAGCTCAAACGGCTGATTCATCGGAATCGGCTTTTTGTTCCGCTTTGGCTGCATATCCGCTCCGGTCAATGCCAGAATCATATCCTGCATCGCAACAAAGCACGCACCGGCAAAGGTCATTTCCAAAACCGCTTCGCCGTTTGTATTGCCGACCAGATAATTGGCGCGGTGATATGCGCGGGTATCCATGCATCCGCCTACGCCAATGCCCATCGACTGATAGCCGAATCGTCCTTCATCCTGTACGGTTGTCAAAGCTCCCGGACGCACGACTCTTAACATACAGACACCTCCTCTGTTTCCAGCTGGTAAGTGCCCGCTGTCACCTGTTCTCGAATGGTCTGATATTCTTCGGGAGAGATCGGAACAAACCGAATATATTCGCCCGCATGGCACAGAATATACGGACTGTGCTTTGGGTCATACAGTTCCAGTGGGGTTCTGCCGATCAACCGCCAGCCGCCAGGGGAATCCAGCGGATACACACCGGTCTGGCTGCCGCCAATGCCAACAGCACCCGCCGGAATGCGGACACGCGGCGTCTTGAGTCTCGGCATCTCCAACCGTTTGTCCAAGCCGCCCAGATACGCAAATCCGGGTAAAAATCCCATCATATAAATGCGGTAATCGGTACCACTGTGTACAGCAATGACTTCTTGCTCTGACATGCCAGCATGTGCGGCAAGATCTGCCATATCCGGGCCAAATTCGCCGCCATAACAGCACGGAATTTTAATCACGCGCTTTTTGGTGCCTCCGCTGACCTGACAGTGCTTTTCCAGCTTTTTGAGCTTGCGGCACAAGGCAGAAAAATGTGTCTGCGCCGGGTCAAAGGTCACCATCAGCGAACGGAAGGTCGGAATGACTTCCCGCACGCCGGGCAACTTGGCATCCAAAATGCTCTTGCCCATCGCCTGTACTTTATCGTTGATCGCATCGCTGATCTCACTGCCGAACTCTACGACCAGCGCCGCATCCCCGGCCGGAAGATAACGCGCTGTATTGGTCTGTCCGCTCAATGAAGATCCCTCCCTCTTGTGAATTCTATTTCGTTTACTCTGCTGCGGTTGCGCTCTCGAATTCGTCGATAACTGCGGCACGCAGCTTTTCCATCAGTTCCGGTGCCTTTCCGCCTGCCGGCTTGCCGTCAATTTCGCAGGCATGTAAGCACAGCTTGCTGGAGCTGGATACAATGATTTCATCCGCATCAAACAACTCATCCAGCGTGTACGGTGTCTCGCTGACCGGAATGCCCAGCTTCTTGCACGCCTTAATCAGATGGGCACGCGCGATGCCCGGCAGAATCAGGTTATCCGTCGGTGCAGTGATGAACTTGCCATCCTTCAGAATAGAGACATTGCTGTGTGCGCACTCTGTGACACGATTGCCCGGACGATAGAATACGGTTTCCTGACAGCCTGCCTTCTTTGCCTTTTCCGAAGCAACACAAGACGGAATCAGATTCAGGGTCTTAATATTGCAGTGCAGGAAGCGCGTATCCGGCAGCGTAATCAGCTTGATTGGCTCCTTGCAGTCGCCGATGACCTGCGGGGTAATCATAATCCACAGATTGCCTGCACCTTCTGTATATACATGATTGCGGATGCCGGTGCCGCGCGTCACCTGATAGTAAACAAACAGTTCCGGATCATCCATCTTATTTACCATCTCCTGGAGCAGCTCCTTCAGCTCCGGCTTGGTGACCGGCATCACAATATCCAGCAGCCCTGCGCTGTTAAAGAAACGGTCAATGTGCTCATCAATAGCGAAGATCTTGCCATTGCGTGCCGGACCGGCATCATATACGCCATCACCAAACCAACAAACACGGTCGTTCATCGGAATGGACATGTCTTCCAGCTCACCATATTTTCCGTTATAATAACCTAACGTTTTCATTTTCTCTGCCTCCAGAATGAAGAAATTTGCATCGTTTTCCTTTTTATCATGCAAAAAGGGAACGAGCAAGTACCTTGTCGGCCCCATTGCCTGTTCCCTGTGTCTTACTATACGCCGCTTCTTAATTCTTTGCAAGATCAATTGGTAATTTTCTCTATTTTTCTATTATTTTTTCTTTTTTCCGAAATTTTTTCGATTTTCTCGAGATTCTCCCAAGTTTATTTTTTATTCTTTTCGGTCTGACAGCTTAACAATCAGCAGGTAAACGCAGGATGTAATTTGCATGATATGTTTGATACGATTGCATGTATCACATACTTATATTTTGTCCCGCAACACGGTTTGCAGAGCGGATAAAAAGCGCTGAACTGTCTCTGACGGTTCCGGCGAATGCAGCAGTCCATAGGGGATCCAGTGATTCCATTCTACCGGAAGCACCTTTAGCAACGGATGGACATTTTCCCAAGCCTGTACCGCCATCAAAATATCGCTACTGTTTTCACACCGATTAAAAATATCAACACTGTAAAAATCAAAATCGACCAGTTCAATTTCTCTGTGGTGGTTCCCAATATCTTCTCGCAACGCATCAACATGACTGCTCCAGCCCCGATGCATCAGCAGCAGTCTCTCGCCATACAAATCCTGTATTTGCAGCTTTGTTTTTTTCGCAAGCGGGTGATATACAGAAACGGCACAGCACAGCGGTTCTCTGGAAATCTCAAATCCTGCGCATTTTCTCACATCCAACATGGTATGATCGAAAATGCCCGCAATGATGTCTATGTTACGCCCCAAATGCTGTAAGATTTCTTGTGCATTTTCCGGTGTATTTTCAAACGGAACAAGCTGAAATTTGATGTCCGGACACAACGCATGAATCTTTGGCCACAGCTCGACAAGAACTTGTGCCGGTGTCATTGGCGACGTACCAATCCGAATAACTTGGCTGTTCTCCTGCATGGCATTCTGCGCACGAATCACAGAATCTTTACAATATTGAATGATGTATTTTGCATCGCTGTACAACGATTCTCCCGCTTCTGTCAACATCAATCCACGGTGAGAGCGTTTGAATAGCTTCACACCCAAATGAGATTCCAAGCTATTGATCTGTTTCATCACAGCTGTTGGTGTGACATAGCTTTGTTCCGCTGCCTTATTAAAGCTGCCGGCATCTGCCACGCGAAGAAACGTGTCCAACTGTGGATTATACATGATTTCACCACCTTATTTCTACTAGTATTATAATAGAATGACGGTTCCCCTGTCAATTGTTATAACCCTAGACTTTAAACTCATAAACCAAAGGAAACTTCTATTCGCTCGCTTTTTGTTTTATAATAAAATAAATTGTATTTAGGAAAGGATGTGTAACATGCAGTATCGTACTTTAGGAACCGATTTGACCGTTTCTGCTGTCGGTCTCGGCTGCATGGGTATGAGCCATGCGTATGGTGCTCCGGCAGACAAAGCAGAAATGACCAAGCTGTTGGCACAGGCGGTAGAACTGGGCTATACCTTCTTTGATACAGCCGAAATTTACGGCACACCAGACAACCCGCACGACAATGAAGAGTTTTTGGGCACAGCACTCAAGCCATATCGAGACAACATTATCCTTGCCACCAAATTTGGTATTGGATTTGACGCGACCAGCTCAGAAGTCAACAAACCATTGGTGCCAAACTCCCGTCCGGAAGTCATTCGCGCCTCTGTCGAAGGTTCGCTCAAGCGGCTGCGCACCGATCACATCGACTTATACTATCAGCACAGACTCGATCCCAATGCTCCCATTGAGGAAGTCGCCGGTGTCATGTCGGATTTGATGCGTGAGGGAAAAATCACCCATTGGGGTTTATCCGAAGCCACCGAAGACACGATTCGCCGTGCGCACGCTGTTTGCCCGGTAACTGCTATTCAGAATCGTTATTCTATGATGGCGCGTTGGTATGAATCCCTCTTTTCTGTTTTGGAAGAGCTGCATATCGGCTACGTTGCATTTTCTCCCTTGGCAAACGGATTTCTCTCCGGAAAATACGATAAAACCTCTCAGTTTGAAGCCGGAACAGATTATCGCAGCGTCATGCCGCAATTCCAGCCGGAAAGCATTGACCAAAACCAAGATCTGTTGGCTCTGCTGCATCAGCTGGCACAGGAAAAACAGGCAACGCCCGCACAGATTTCTCTCGCTTGGATGCTGTGCAAAAAGCCATATATTGTTCCTATTCCCGGCACACGCAAGCCAAATCGTTTGATTGAAAATGCCGGATCCGCAAATATTGTCCTATCCGATGCAGAAGTTCTCGCCATCGACGATGCACTCTCTCAAATTTCTATGTCACAAGTATTCGGCGGAAGCCGAATGGTAAAAAAATAATACAA